>DATNOW010000394.1:0-7580 GCA_036703515.1 Chroococcidiopsis sp. | reverse complement strand
TTTAGTAGCCTGTTGAATCGCTTGCGCCACCTGATAGAGACAGCGATCGCCTGCCTGGTGTCCGTAGGTGTCGTTATAGGCTTTGAAATAGTCGATATCGGCCAAAATCAGCGACAGATACTGCTGATCCCGCGCCAACCGCTGCCATTCAAACTGAAAGCATTGATCAAATCGTCGCCGGTTGGCCACCTGAGTTAGACCATCAAGCGACACCAACCGTTCGAGCGCAAAATTAGCCTCGGCCAGCTTTTGATTGGCGTCATGAAGTTCGCGATGCAGCTGGTGTTGGTAGATCAACCGCTTCACCCGCTGGCGCAAAACGGCCCAATGGATCGGCTTGGTGACATAGTCATCGGCCCCCGATGCAAAAGCCATATCCACCGACTGCTGGTCATCTAAACTGGTGATCATCAAAATCGGCGGATGGATGGGGGCCTGCCCTGGCTGAGTCTGCTCAATGGCTGTGCTGCGGAGCTTTTGGCAGCAGGAAAATCCGTCCATCACGGGCATGATGGCATCCATCAAGACGATGTCTGGTTTTAGAGTTTGATACGCTTCAATTCCTTCTCTGCCATTGTTGGCTTCTTCAACCCGATAGCCCTCTTCTGACATGATGTGGTGAAGCTGGTAACGCATGAAGCGATCGTCATCAACCACAAGGATGAGGGGCGGTTCAGATGGTTTAGCAATACAGTCCATACTGAGCAAGACGGAGTGTTAGGAGATGCACGATGGATGGTGGAATGGAGCCGCCAGTCAGTCAAATCCTCACGGCCCTGCGCAGTATTCGTGAGCTAGGCTGAGTGCTGGAGTTGGTGTTTTAGGCTGTGCAGCGCTGTTTTGACGATTTGATAGTCGGTGGCTATCTGGGTGATCAAGGAACGTATTTCCCCCATAGTGTTCCCATTCGCGACTTTCTCTAACTCTGCACATTGGCAGGCAAAGAGTTTTGCCCCCAGCGTAGCACTGCTTGATTTGAGGGTATGGGCGGCCCGCTTCAGCGCGATCGCGTCGTTTTGCTCAAGGGCAGTTTGGATGCTGTCTAGCAGAGTGGGGGCGTCGTCTAGATAACACTCGATCAGATCGACCAAAATCGCGTCATCTTGCCCAATCTCGTCGCGCAGTTGCTGTAATGCGGCTGGATCGAGGGCGGAAGCGATGTCTAGCTGTGAGGGAGTGGGAGCGTGGGAAGTGGGAGAGTGGGAAGTGGGAGCGTGGGACGGGGAAGAGGAGAGAGTGGGAGTGGGAGTGGGGGAGAGGGGTTTACATCCCTGGAGCGCCTTGGCGAGGGCCTCAGCCCGAATGGGCTTGCTCAAATAGTCAGACATGCCTGCTTTGAGGCACTCTTCGCGATCGCCCCGCATGGCGCTGGCTGTGACGGCAATGATGTGTGGCCGCTCTGCTGGGGGCCAGCGGCGGTGAATTTCTTGGGTGGCCGTTAGCCCGTCCATAAGCGGCATCTGCACGTCCATTAACACCACGTCGTAGGGCTGAGCCTCAAGGGCTTCGAGGGCTTCGAGGCCATTGTTGACTACGGTGGCTTCATAGCCGAGGCGATAGAGCAGTTGGGTTAACACCTTTTGGTTGACCAGGTTATCTTCTGCGATCAAAATCCGCAGCGGCTGCCGTTCGCCGGGGGTGTCGCTGTCATCGTAGCCGCGACCATTGTGACGTTTAATTAACTGCGAGGCGGCATCGCCGACGAGCAGGTTGACGAGTAAACCATAGAGTTGGGAGTGCTTAATCGGCTTGTTGAGGCTGTGGGGGGGCGGTGAGAGCGTGGGATGAGCGCTCCAGCCAGGATGGCGAATGGGAGTTAACAGCACAATTGCTAAGTGGTCATGGCCTGGCATCTGTCGCAGGGTGTGCGGTAGGGTTTGGTCGCGCACCTCGGCGATCTGGTTATCGAGCAGCACTGCATCAAAGCGATCGCCCTTCTGGATTTGGGCCAGGGCCTGTTGCCCGGTTTCGACTGCCGATACGGTCATTCCCCAAGATTGCCCTAACACTGTCAGGCTATTGCGCACAAAGGCGTTATCATCCACAACCAGCAGCGATTTGCCGTGCAGTAGGGCGTCGGTTTTGCCACTGCCGAGGTCGGCTTTGCCGTTGCTCATATCGGCAGGAGCGGGCGCTCCAACCACAATCGAGAAGTGGAAGCTGGCACCACAGCCCGCTTCGCTTTCGACCCAGATCCGCCCGCCCATCATTTCGCTCAGGCGCTGGCTAATGGCCAAGCCTAGCCCCGTGCCGCCATAGAGACGGCTGATCGATGAATCGACCTGGCTAAAGGGCTTAAACAGCCGATGCAGGCGTTCGGAGGGGATTCCCACTCCCGTGTCTTGTACGGTGAAGCGAATCGCATAGGACGGCCCAGGGGCGATCGCCTGAAACGAACGATCGGGTTGAAGCTGGCGCGCCACTACCGAGACCGTCACCTCTCCCGCTTCGGTAAACTTGACCGCATTGCTGAGCAAATTGACCAAAATTTGGCGGATCCGGCTTGCGTCCCCCACCACCCGCTGCGGCACGCTGGGATCGATCAGATAGGCCAGTTCTAACCCTTTTTCGGCGGCGCGGGACGAGAGTAGATCGATCGCCCCTTCGATGCACAGTCGCAGATCAAGCGGAATTTGCTCTAGCTCTAGCCCGCCCGCTTCGATTTTAGAAAAGTCGAGGATGTCGTTGACAATCGACAGCAGGGCGTCGCTGCTGGTGCGGATGGTTTCGATGAAGTCTTGCTGCTGGGGGCCGAGGGGGGTGCTCAACAGCAGGTCGGTCATGCCAATGATGCCGTTCATCGGCGTGCGAATTTCGTGGCTCATGGCGGCTAAGAAGTCGCTTTTGGCCTGGTTGGCCGATTCGGCTTCCCACTTGGCCTGCTGGAGCGCCATATTTTTGAGCACCAGTTCTTCGCGCTGGCGCTTTTCTTGTTCGAGCAGGTTGGCTTGGGCGAGGGCGATGCCAATCTGGGCCGCCACGGCTTCGATCAGCTCAACTTCATCCTCTGTCCACTGCCGAAAGCGATCGCACTGCTGAATCGAAATTGTGCCGTTGGGTACCCCTTGGTAAGAGGTGCGCACTGCTAACATCGATTTCATTCCCATCTGGGCTGACAGGTCGTGTAAGCCCTGGAGCAGTGGATCGGCAAAAACATCCGGTGAAACAATGGCCCGGTCTTGGGCCAGCAGTTGTTGGGCGTGGGGATTGCCCTCGACCGGAATTTCTAAGCCCGCCGTAGAACTCATGCCCGGCTCGACGTATTCTGCCACCAGCGAAATTTTGGGGATGGGATGGGGCGAGTAGGTGCGCAGCAGGCAGCGGTTGACCTGAAATGCGCGTCCAGTCTGAGTCGCTGCCGCCTGAAAAATTTGCTGGCTGTCGAGGCTGCGGCGGATTTCTTCAGTAATTTGTTTGAGCAGCAGGGCCCGCTGTAGCTGGCGCTCTAAGGCGGCTTCAACCAGTTTGCGGGCTGTGATGTCAACGGCGATCGTGACCAAGCCTCGACAGTCGCCATTGGGGTTTTTGAGCGGTACTTTAGTGGTCAGCCAGGCGTGGTTTACCCCTTTGGCGTCGGGATATTCTTCTTCAAAGAAGGGCAGGGGTTCCTTAGTAGCAAACACCCGCTGATCGAGCTCTGTGGCTTTGGTGCCATACTCTTCGCCCCATAGCTCTGTCGAGGTTTTGCCGATGGCCTCTTCGGTGTCAACTCCTACTAGGCGCGACTGGTAGCGGTTCATCAAGACAAACCGCGAGTCGGTATCTTTGGCGCTGACCATAGCTGGCACTGAGTCGAGGATGGCCCGCAACAGCTGCTGGCTTTCCCACAGCGCTTCTTCGGACTGTTTGCGCTTGGTGATGTCGGTGATGATGCTATCGACCCGCACGGGGTTACCGGCGCGATCGCGGATCAGGCGGGCCCGATCGCGAATCCAGTAGACTTCTCCCGAGTCCCAGGCAATGCGATATTCGATGTCTTGGCTACCGTTTTGAAAGAGCGCTTGGGAGATTGTCATCACCCACTGGCGATCGTCGGGATGCACCATCTCTAGCCACAGATGCGGCTTCTCGACAAATTCCACCACCGATCGCCCATACAGCCGTTCGGCATTGGGGCTGAAATAAAGCACCTCGCCGGTTTGTACCGACACCGACCAGACCACATCGTCCAACGAATTGAGGATGCTGGTAAATTGCTCTCGGCTTTGACGCAGGGCATATTCCATCTCTTTGCGATCGGTGATGTCAAACATCAGCCCGTCCCAAAGAATATCGCCATGGGGTGTGTGCTCTGGGCGGGAGGCCGTTTGCAGCCACTTCACCTCGCCGGATGGCAAAATAATCCGCCCCTCCCACTGGCAGGGCTGGAGGGTCTTGGCGGAGGTTTCCAATAGCTGCATCCAGCGCAGGCGATCGCTCGCATCGAGAATATTCAAAAACAAATCGGGGTTGGCTTCAATTTCGTGGGGTTCGCGCCCAAAAATATCGCGGCAGCCCGCGCTGACATAGGTAAACGACAGCCAGCCATGGCTGTCGAGCAGCAGTTGATAAATCATCCCTGGCACGTTGGCCGCTAGCTTTTGAAAGCGAGCGCGGCTGTCTTGCAGCGCGGCCTCTGCCTGCTTGCGTTCGGTGATATCGGTATCGGTGCCAATCATCCGCATTGGCCGTCCGTCCGAGTCGCGGCTAGCGGTGCCGCGTGCCAAGATCCAGAGAATGCTGCCGTCTTTGTGCAACATTCGGTGCTCGATCTCAAAATGGGTGGTGATGCCCGTCAGGTAGTGGTGGGCGGCCGCTTCAACCTGGTCGCGATCGTCGGGATGAATAAGCTTTGACCAAGCATCGATGTGGTTGGCTACCTCATCATCGCCATAGCCCAACATCAGCTTGAGCATGGGGTCAATGTAGATATCGCCGGTCGTCAGATCCCAATCCCAGACGCCGATTTTGCCCGCGTTAATCGCTGCCATATAGCGCTGTTCACTCTGGCGCAGCGACGCTTCGATGCGGTGGCGATCGGTCACATCTAGATTGACGGCATCCACCACAATTTCACCCGACTCGGTGCGGGCATAGCGGGAGTTTTCTCGAATCCACTTGACCTCGCCGGTCGTCGAGATAATTCGAAATTCGTGGGTGAAGGTGCGGAGGGTTTTGAGGGCTTCTTGCAGCTGATGCTCAAAATTTTCCCGATCGTCGGGGTGGATCATGGCGGTCAAGGCCGTGGGGTTGGCCCGCACATAGTCTGGCTCCAGCCCCGTTAGCTCGCGCTCGCCGCTGCTGATAAAAGGAATGGAGACGGTGCCATCAGGGTGATAGATGATCCGAAAAACCGAACCGGGAATGTGATCGGCGATCGCCCGCAGTTGTTCTTCGCGGGCCTTGAGCTGCTGTTCACGCTCGGCACAATCGCTGACATCATGGATAGACAGCAGAGCATAGCTGCCCTCACTGCCCTGACTGCTTTCACTGCCCTCACTGCCTGCCACGGGCATGGCGCTGATGCTAGGCTGCAGCTGCAATTGCCGCGTGGGTGCAGACAGAGACGTCAGGGGAATGGGCTGGGGTAGGGTTATCGTTGCCTGTGTGATAAAAAGCTGCCGCAGGCTGTCATACACGGAGGCATCGAGATCGGACAGGTAGGAGGCGATCGCCTGCCCCACGATTGCTTCCCGCGAAATCCCGCTCCAATCTTCTAGACAGCGATTCCAAAAAACAACCGTCAGGTCTTCCCGCAGCACACAGACCCCGATTGACAGATAATCGAGCAGCCTCAGATCGGGACTGACCTCTAGTGTTCCGGCCATTAGGATGTTCCTCGTGGTTAATCAGAGGCAATATTAATCGTAGGTTAAGGGTAGCTTGCCGCTAAGCACTATAACCCTTTGGAGCGTCGCAACGCTGTCTCCCCACACCCCACACCCCACACGACCAATACTACCCAGAATCACGTTTTTCAGCACTGGCAATCGGCAGACTCCCATTGGGGGCAATATGGTAGTGGGGCGATCGCGCACTCCTGGGATTTCGTGATCGGAGTCCATAGAGTCCGATAAACTAAAAACCTGACCAAAAACTTGACCTTGTATCACTTGAGATAGGGAACCGTTGTGACGTTGCGCCTGTTTTCTGCTAACTCTGAGCCTTTGATGTCGTCTTCGCCCTCTACCGCGCGGGCCACTCGCTGGGATGGCTTGATTCATGCCTATCGCGATTATCTGCCTGTCAGCGATCGCACCCCCGTCGTCACCCTCAACGAGGGCAATACACCGCTGATTTCAGTACCGGCGATCGCCGAGCGGATTGGCAATGGGGCGCAGGTCTGGGTCAAGTATGACGGCCTCAACCCGACCGGCAGCTTCAAGGATCGGGGCATGACGATGGCCGTTTCCAAAGCCAAGGAAGACGGGGCTGAGGTGGTGATTTGCGCCAGCACGGGCAATACGTCAGCGGCAGCAGCGGCCTACGCCCGACGGGCGGGGATGCGAGCCTATGTCTTGATCCCCGACGGCTATGTGGCCATGGGCAAGCTGGCCCAGACGTTGCTGTATGGCGCAGAGATTTTGGCGATTCAGGGTAATTTCGACCGAGCGCTGACGATCGTTCGCGAAATGGCGGAAAGCTACCCGGTTACCCTGGTCAACTCTGTCAACCCTTACCGTCTAGAGGGGCAAAAAACCGCCGCCTTTGAAATTGTCGATGTTATGGGTGATGCTCCCGACTGGCTGTGCATCCCCGTCGGCAACGCCGGCAATATCTCGGCCTACTGGATGGGCTTTTGCCAATATCACCAAGACGGCAGAAGCAGCCGCCTACCCCAAATGATGGGCTTCCAGGCGGCGGGGGCGGCCCCACTGGTGAGCGGTCATCCCGTCGAGCATCCTGAAACGCTGGCGACTGCCATTCGGATCGGCAAACCCGCCAGTTGGGACAAGGCCGTGGCCGTGCGCGATGCCAGCCAGGGGCAGTTTCACGCCGTGACGGACGAAGAAATCTTGGCGGCCTATCGCCTGCTGGCCGGTGAAGAAGGGATCTTTTGTGAACCTGCCAGCGCGGCCTCGGTGGCAGGGCTGCTGAAGGTGAAAGATCAGGTGCCTGCTGGGGCCAAAATTGTCTGCGTTTTGACGGGCAACGGACTCAAAGACCCGGGTACCGCCATCGATCACGGCAACGGCAAAATTAAACAGGGGATTCAGCCTGATTTAACCTCGGTGGCCCAGGCGATGGGGTTTTAGCAGGACCATCTGCGATATTGGCTGGATGACCGGAGGTTGCAGAGTTAGCGGGGGGCGCTGCTGAACTCGATTCGGCAGCGCCATTGCGCTGGGCCCGTTCTTTAGAAAGCAAATCAACCGTATCGCCAAGGGCACTGGTCAACGCTTTGCGGGTGCGTTCGTGATCGAGCTGTTCGGCTTTAAGCTGCTGCTGGAGGCGATCGCGCTCGGTTAGTACTTGTACGAGGCTCTTTTGCAGGTCGTCTACTGTTTGCAGTTGGGCTACGTTATCCTGAATGGCGGCGATATCGGCTTCACTGGCGTCGGTTTCGCTAAAGCCCCCCTGCAAACGCTGTAGCTCGGCCT
>DATNOW010000393.1:0-4619 GCA_036703515.1 Chroococcidiopsis sp. | reverse complement strand
GGCATAGCTCGACGGGGTCACGTTAGAGCCGGGCTGCCAATTTAGGGTGACACCGTTGAGGCAATCGAGGGTTTCAGCATTCTCGCTATCGGGGGTGCCGGGGGTGAGGGCTTCGGGGGGGGCGGGCGTGGCAGCGGCTCTAACGTTGAGTTGAACAGTGCTGCTGACCGATTGCCCGCTGCCGTTGGTGGCGGTCAGCGTGTAGGCGGTGGTTTCAGTAGGGCGTACGACGGTGCAGCCGCTGGGGGTGACGCTGCCGATGCCGGAGATCGAGACCTGGCTGGCATTTTCTACCTGATAGCACAGCTCAGCCGCTTCGCCTGCGTCAATTTCCCCTGGGGTGATGCTGACCTGGCGGATCTGGGGTGGACGCTCGGCCGGTGCCGTGCCGGTGCCAGTCAGGCTGACGAGCCGGGGCGTGGCGCTGGCGCTGTTGGGGATTGATAAGTAGGCGGAGCGATCGCCCTCTGCACTGGGGGTAAAGCGAACGGTGACGACGCATTCTGCTCCGGCGGGAAGCGATCGCCCGCAGTCGTTGACGACCGCAAACTGGCTAGCATCATCCCCGACGGGGGCAATTTCCCCGAGCTGCAACGTTGCATTGCCAGAGTTGGATAGGGTCAGGGTGCGGGGTTCGCTGCGGCTGTCGACGGTTTGTGCCCCAAAGCTTACCCGCGCTGGGTCAAGTTGGAGGGTGGCCGTTGGGGTGGGGGTGGAGGAGGTAGCGACGCCCACCCCCGTGATCGGAATTGTCCACAGGCGCTGTTCGGGTTCGGGTGTGGCTGGGTCGACGGGCAGACCGGCGATCGCCACGGTGGCGCTGCGGGTGTCGGTTCCTAGAGGATTGAAGGTGACTTCTACCGTACAGGTTTTGCCCGGAGCCAGGGTGACATCGGTGCAGGTGTTGCTGACCTGAAAATCAAAGCGGTGTTCTCCCAAGGGGCTGACGCCCTTCAAGACAATGGGCAGCGTGCCGGTATTGGTCAGGGTGAGGGACTGGGGCGCGCTGGGGCGTTCCACAGACTGCCGCCCAAAGTTGAGGCGGCTGGGCTCAACCTTGAGTGCCACATTGGTGGGGGCGGCCTGCCCGGTGCCGCTCAGCGCCAAGATCGGGTGGGCCAGCCCCTGCCCGTCTACCAGCGTGAGCGTAGACTGGCGTCCCCCAAGCTGCTGGGGCGCAAACTGAACGGTAACGGTGCAGTCGTCGCCGGGGGGCAAGGGGGCCGTCGTGCAGTCGTCTTGGGTCTGGAAATCGATCACGGGGTCGCCGCTCACCAGCAGTTGCTGGATGGTCAGCGGCTGAGAGCCGGTATTGGTTAGCGTAACCGTTTGGGGATCAGAGGCGCTGTTGAGGGACTGGTTGCCAAAGTCGAGGCGATCGCGACTGACGGTAATGGGCAGCTCCCCGCTGGGGGTGGTGGGCTTAAACCACGTCGTTACCCACCAGCCCAGCCCTGCTGCGCCCAAGATGGTGCCTAGGGCAACGAGTTTCCATAGCCATGGAGTGGACGAGGTTATGGAGGCGGCAGGAATGGCGGTGAGCAGTTCTGCTGATTCTTCCGTCGATTCCTCGGGGGATTGAACCGCTCCTAACAGGAGGTTGAGGTTGTGCTGGGTGACGGCCGCGGCCGCGGTTTCCGCCAGGCTTTCCCGCAGGCGCAGGGAGTGGGTCAGCAGCGATTGAGCGGTTTGATAGTCTTCTAAACAAAGCGCTCGGGTGCCCAGTTGGTGCATACTCCAGGCTGCCGCAGAGGTGTCGCCACTGGACTCGGCCGCCTGCAAACTCCAGCGCAGCACCCGTTCCCATGCGCCCCACTGTTTGCTGAGCATCAGCGGGGCATCGAGCGATCGCCCAATCTGGAGAGCGGTTTGCCATTGCCCCTGCTCTAGGGCCTGCTGCATGATTGGCATCAACAGGTCAGAGGATTGCAGCAGCAGTTCAGCCGGCTGGCCCTGCACCCATTGGCTAAAGTAGCCCATCACGCGCTCTGACCACTGGCTCAAATCCCAGAGGTTTTGCAGCGGCTGAATCAAATTGGGGCTGAGCTGGTAATGAACGCCATCGGTTAAGACAAGGTGCTGTTGCCCCAAGACATCGAGCACGGTGTTAATTTCAGGGACGGCGGCCAGCACGGCCAGGTGTTGGGCGGGCACAGGGTTACCGTTGAGCACCGCCAGCACGGCCAGCGATCGCCGTTCGGCATCGGGTTTGTTGCTGGAGGTGCGCAGCAGCAGCTCTTCGAGGCTGAGGTTTTGCAGTTGCTCGACCACCACGGCCAGCGAGCTATTTTGCTCCCGTACCCAGGCGCTGGCTTCCAGAATCCGCAGGGGGTGCCCGCCCAGGGTGTGGCAGAGGGCTTCGGCCTGGGGACGTTCGGCGGGGGAAAGCGATCGCCGCAGCTCTTGCTCCACTAGCCCCACCGCATCTGCCACCGGCAGCCCGGTCAGGGCGATCGCTTTCCCTTGCCCCCAGACGTGGCGCTGGTGGGAGGCCAGCAAAAAGGTAAAACTGGGCAGCGTGTCGTGGAGTTCTTCGAGATCTTCGCGCGACCACTGGACGTCGTCCAGCAGCGTTAGGCATTGAATCCCCTCAAGCTGCCGCCGCAGATCGGCCTCGGTGGGCTTGGTGGGCAAGACGCTTTGGTATTCAAACAAGGCATCAAACAACGTCTGCGCCAGATCTGACACCGATTGCTGCCGCACCCGCTTAAAGATCAACCCATTGGGACAGGCCTGGGTCAGCGGAGTGTGGTAAGCCAATGCCTTCAGCAGACTGGTTTTGCCCAGCCCCGGCTCCCCGTAGATTTCAATCGGGGACGCGCTATAGAGCCCTGTTGTGATGGTTTCGACATCGACGACGCGATCGCGCAACTGCACGGGCTGGCAGTAGTGGGCCGCCGTTGGAGGCGATCGCCGTATGGGGGTAGGGCGTTCTCCCGTGGCCAAGATATCGACCTTGTCCCCATAGATCGTGGTTTGGTTAATGTAGCTGCCGATCGCCAACTGCTGCCCCTGGAGGTTGCCCTGGACGCTGATCGAGGTGGCGGTGCCAGCGGGTGTGCCAGTGGGTGTGCCAGCGGGTGTGCCAGCGGGGGCACTGGGCGGACTGGCGGTGCTAGAACTAGCGCTCGCAGCACTAGCGGCGGACTGGGCGAATGCTGCATTCGCCGCTGCGGCATTCGCAGCCAACGAGCTTGCCGCTAGCGGCGTCAGCCCAGTGGGGTGCAGCCCTGGATGGGGCGATGGGGCGTTCAACCTGATTTCATCAGTCCACAGGGTGGCCACATTGCCCGTCTGCTTGGCATAGAGGCGGACTTTGTGCAGGGTTTCAATGCCCAAACTATCCAGACCCTTTTGCAGCAGCGCCACGACTTTTTTCTGGGCCAGCGGCTTGGGTGACTCTAAAATCAACAGCAAATAGTCGGCTTCAACCCGCGCTTGCACGGTGATGCCTTGGGGCTTGAGCGAATGGTTGATCAGGGCAGCGATCGCCTGGGGATCACCTTTTTTCGCCAGGGATAGGGGGTTGTTAGGGGCACTCTGAAGCATAGGAGTTGGGGACAGGCTACAGAAGAATAAAGGTGGCTAAGTTGGCTCTGGGTTCGGGGCTGTGACTTGCATAGGCTAGTCGGGGCGGACTAATTCTATGCTGGCGCAATGCATCACACGATAGCGAACCTGTTACAAAAATGGATCAAAAAATTGATCAAACTTTGAGCGCGATAGCTATAGCTACAAAACTCGATCAAGCGCTTCCAGGAAACGCTTTCAGCAAAATTATCTCTTAACGTTTTTATAGCCCCAGCTTTGATTTAGAGGAGCCGCCGCAACAAAATCCGCAGCGATCAACCGTGGATGGAAGGCGATCGCTGCGGATTGGGGGTGATTGTTTCAGGGGGCGGGCTTAAATCTGGGTGACGCTCACCACATCGGTGGTCTCTTGGGCCACGGACGATGCCCCTTGATGACCATTGGGTTCAGCCGCTTCGGCATCTTCTTCTAGGCTTTGCAGCACGCTGGCTTCTGCCGACAGCGGCTTGCGCGCCTCGATCAAGCTGATCGCCCGCTTCACGGTTTCAGGCAGCACGACCACCAAGCTCCCCTTGGGAGCCTCGTCTAGGGCTGTGTTGACCGCATCGGTCTCGTTGAGGATGGTTTCGTAGCGCATGGTGGGCTGGATCTGCTGAATCCCTTCAATAATCAGCCGTGCTGCGTCGCCCCGTGTCCTGCCCCGGTTGTCATCATCTTCTTTGACAATGATGCGATCGAAAATCGCGGCCGACAGCCGCCCTAGGGTAATGAAATCTTCGTCACGGCGATCGCCCGGCCCACCGATCACGCCGATTCGTTCACCCGGCCAATTGCGCACAAATCCGCCCAGCGCTTCATAGCTATGGGGGTTGTGGGCGTAGTCTACCAGGGCGTGGAATTCACCCAGGTCAAACAGGTTCATCCGTCCCGGAGTTTGCGTCACCGATGCCTGGAAGGTGGCTAAGGCGGTGCGAATATCCTCAATGTTGACGCCTTGGGCAAAGGCCGTCAAACAGGCGGCCAGCGCATTGGCAATCATAAACGGAGCCCGCCCGCCCATGGTCAGCGGCACGTTTTTGGCTTTCTCG
>DATNOW010000392.1:0-2886 GCA_036703515.1 Chroococcidiopsis sp. | reverse complement strand
CAGCACTACACCCAAGAGGCGATCGCCCGACTGTCATCCTTCTTTAATCTGACCCCAGACACGCTGGTCTACACCGAAGCCGCCACCCCCCGCACCTTTGCCCACTTTACCGGACGCGATCGCGGCGTTGTCGGCGGCATCGGGCAGCGGATCGCCACTTTTGGCCCCTTCGGCTTTGCCAACCGCACCCCCGTGCAGGGGCTATGGCTGGTGGGCGACTCCACCCATCCCGGCGAGGGCACCGCAGGAGTAAGCTATTCCGCCCTCACGGCCGTCCGCCAGATCGCCGCCCAGTCAAGTCCCGTTAAAGCAAGCTCTCGCTAAAGCTCAAGCGGCGCGATCGCCCCTAGCCGCATCAGCAGCGCCCGCAAAAACTTCTGGGTTGCGCCAATCAGCCCTAGCCGCACCTGCGCCCGCTGCGGGTCGGTTTTAGCGATCGCCCCCACAATGCGGCACTGGGCATCAAAGGCTTGAAAACACCGACAGAGCGCGATCGCCTGCTTTAAGATCCGCTCCGGCGGCAGCGCCGGGAACTCGGCCAGGCAATCGCACGTCACCACAAGCTGGGTAATGAGCTGCTGTTCTGCCGGATCAGAGCAGCGCAAGGTCGTGTCGTCCAGCCACGGCAGGGGAGAGGGGCGCTCGATTGCCCAATCCAAATGTTCTGGATCTGTTAAGCCCGTGGACAGAGGAGCGATCGCCATCAGCCCTTCCTGTTCCCCCAAACGTAGCAACGACCAGCACCGGGCATGGGCATGCTGGAGAGCAAATAGATTCTTCGTGGAATTACGGAGAAATTTGTTGCGGTTTGTAAAGTTTCCATGAAGTTGAGGGGGGCGATCGCCCTCCTTTACCGCTCTATCGACTATCGTTTCATCGGCTGTTTCATCAGCTATTGTTTCTTCGGCAATCCTGCCGTCGATTCCCCTGCCGTCGATTCCCTTGCCGTCAATAACCCTGCCGTCAACCACCGTTTGCAGCCACAGGGCGACGCCGCTATCGGTCAGTCGCCAGTGCCACCACCCCGGAGTTTCACTCCAGCATGCGGAATGGCACAAGATGGCGTTGTAGTGTTCCCTTTGAGCCGCTTGCTCTGTCTGCAAAGCTGGGCAACTGGGCGAGTTTAACGCCTGCTCGAAGGCGATCGCCAATTGTTCACTTAAAGGCAGGGGCGGGCAATCCACCTGCGGCGACAGTCGTAAGGCGATCGCCGAAACGTACCAAATCTGGGCAACATCCTTGACCTGATTAAGAGGAATCTCTGGGAGCAAGGGGCCCTGGGCGGGAAATGGCGATACCGATGGCAACGGCGGCAAACCGCTAGCGATCGCAGCCTGCACCCTCGCCTGCTGCCAAAGTTCTAGCGCCAGCTGTAGCTTACACGCCAGCAAGTTGCGCAGAGATGGCACTAGGATACGGTCAGGAGTTTGGCTCACAGGTGATTCAAGGGCGATTCAAACAGCTTCTCAAAACAGGCTCAAAGTTCCCCCATCTAGCCCGAATCCACCGCTAGAGCCCAAGACCAGAGTTCGCAGCCCCTTTCCCAGCCGTGCAAACCCTCTCGAAAACTAAGTATGAGTCTGCCGAGATCAATAACTTTACAGAAAAGTGATCCAATCTCCGTAATTTTGCCTAACCTAGTTAGGTAGATGTAAAGTTAAGCTGGTGTCACCCTATCCAATGACCTAGAACCCGACCAAAAACCTTGTCAATCAAGGTTTTTGCATCCCAAGACTCACCGGAGTCACCGGATAGGTACTGAGTCCGAGGAGTTGAACCTGCTGATCAACACACTTCAGTTTAGAGCTATCTGACCTCTACTGACTCCCTAACTCCCGCTTATGTATTCAGTATCTTCGCAACCTGAGAATACTCGCCCGTTCCTGACCTGGCAACGCATTATCGACTGGGCCCAGGAACACTATCGCTGCCGCACGTTCAACAAGGATGAGAAGATTCCGGCTCGCCCTGGCTTACTCTATTTAGTCCAGCGCGGCGCTGTTCGTTTGATTGGCGAAGCCCAGGTTAGCGCAACTTCTGGCAACTCTTCACGCCTGCCTCGGATTAACTCTGAGGAAGCGTTTTTGGGATTTGTGGGAGCTGGGCAACCGTTTGAAATTGTGGCGCAATCGCCCTTTACGCTGCAAAGCTTTGCCCATGTCGAGCAAACGTCGGTAATCTGGCTCTATTGGCACGACCTCGACAACTGGCCGCACTTCCGCCGAGAAGTGTTAGACGCATTCCGCTATCAGCACCAGCGCAAGCTGCTGTGGTTGAGCACCCTGGGGCAGCGCCGCACCATCGATCGCCTGTTGGGGTTCCTCACCCTGCTGATCGAAGAGTTTGGTGAACCCTGCGATGAGGGCTACTATTTGCCTTGGATGCTGACCCATGCCCAAATTGGCAGCGCCATCGGCTCCACTCGCGTCACCGTAACCCGCCTGATGGGTAAATTGCGGCAGCGGGGGCTGATTCGTTCCTATGGCGATAACCTGCTGTGTTTGCCCTCAGAGTCGCCGATTTTTAAGCGCGATGAGCCGCAGTCTAATTTGGGTTAAAGGCTTTAAGGAATAGGCCTTAAGTAAGGTGGCCCCTTGGGTGGGGGCGGGTTTTGTAGAGATCCTTTCATAAAGGGCAAATTCATCGGCTAAACCCGCCCGTACAGTCTGTGGTTTTACTGAATCCACGCTCCTCCGTCATCGTTGGCATTCCATGCGCTTCGCACCGCTAGGGTGAAAGCAACTATCCCTGAATCAGCGACAATCGAGCTTTTGAACGCTAGATTATTTTTAGCTTCCTAGGAAGGTGTTCTTCATATAAAGGGCTGATCAACCATGGCCACTGATGAATTCAACAACATAGCAGTCAACGAACTCTTGATATCCC
>DATNOW010000391.1:0-8852 GCA_036703515.1 Chroococcidiopsis sp. | reverse complement strand
CATACCACTGCTCCATCGTGATATTTTGGGTGCCAATGCCGGTCAGATCAATCGCCTGACTGGCCACACCAGCCGCCTGTAGACGCGCCATCGTCCGCACCCGCAGGCTCGATTTGCCCATCTGCCGCGCGTTAAACACATAGCAAAACTCGCCCTTCAGCAGCGCCTGAAACAGCTCCTCATCCGCCGCCCGCTGTACATAGGTTGCGGCACTCGGCGGTAGACTGCCGCCTACTTGGTAGGACGCATTGGCGGGCCACGACGGGATCATGGGTGATTAAAAACTTGGTTAAAGTAACGGCGGTAGAGATTACAGCTCGGGATCGCCTGCTGATTGTGAAAACTCACTAGCCCCAGACCCTGTAAATTGAAGGCTTGAATCGGGTTTAAGAGGGCACCCCTCGGAGAAGTAATCACCAGTTTCATGCTGGCCAATAAATCAGGATCATTCTCTAATCGCCCAAACTGCTGACGCAGATGGCTGCTAAAGATCCCAGCCGGGGCGATCGCCTGGTCAATTAACTGATCGAGCGTAACCACGCCTTGGCTCAAATAAAACAGCGCCAGCTGCGTCAGATAAGGATGCCCCGCAACCAAGTCGAGTAAATAATTGGCATAGGCCGGATCGCTCGGCAAACCATAGCGGGCCGACAGCTCGGCAATTTGCTCGCGCCCAAAACCCGTCAGCTCTAGCAAAAGCCCCACATTAAAGGGCGACTGGTGCAGCGCCAACGGTAAATAGGCCTCGGTCGAATGCACAATCACCAACCGCAATCGCTGCCACAGCCCACTGCCGCTGCCATGCCGACTTTGCTCATACCAAGCCCGCAGCAGCGCAAAAAAGTCAGCGGCCACCGCCGGATGGTTAAACACCACGTTCACCTCATCCAGCACCAGCAGCAGCGGACGATCATCGGCGCTCAATAGGTAGGTTTCAAAATAGTCAGAACAGCTATAGCTGCCGCCAAATAGACTATCCCAGCGCTGCTCTAGCTCCGGCGGCAAACCCAGCGATCGCGCCACCATAACGCTAAACCAGCGCAAAAACTGATCCAAGTCAGCAAAAATGCGGCTGTCGGCTAGCTGCAAACTCAAAAACGCCGCTCGCATATTGTGATCCTCGGCATGGTTGAGCAAGCGGGCCACCAGCGAAGTTTTACCAAACTGGCGCGGCCCCTTGATCCGCACCAGCGCCCCCGGCTTCAAAATCTCTTCGGTACAGAGCCGTTCGAGTGGCGGGCGGTAGATATAAAATGGCGACGTAGACTCTAGCTGCCCCTTCAAAGGCGCTTGCAGCACGCTATCTAGCGCCGAAGGAAACTGCTCTAACTCTTGACTGAGGCAGTCGTCGGCGGTCAGCGTTAGCCCAAACGCCTGGAAATAGGCCTCTAGAGTGGGTTGATCTGCGGGTTTTTGTCGTCGCCGCACCTTGGTCAACGTATTAGTACTCAGCCCGGTGCGATCGCTCAACTGCTCAAGGGTATAAGGTTTACCAGAATTTTCTCGCAAAGACGACAGATGCTCTGCCGCTTGCAGTCGTTGCCATCCTTGCGAACTGAGCAGTACTCCACGTTTTCGCTTAGGAGAGTTGAGCGAATCAGTCATCACCAAGGCATTACCAAACCAGAATCAAAGACAGCGCGGAATGTAGTTGAGAAGACAGTGCAACGAAATTGTTGCAGAACACCACAAAAAATTACCACAATTATTACAAGGGGGGCTTGAAAGGCTTATAAGTTGTGACGATGTGCCCTAAGTTTCATCTCTGGCGATCGCTCCCCGCAACGTTTATCCCTGTAACTTGTGATCCATTAGGCTTAAGTTACGCCCTTATCCTGATATCGTGACTGGTCATCGCCTTTTTAATTAGGCACTATAGAGAGGAAAAAATAACCAGCCTCCTAAAGCCGTATTCATTGAACAATCATTAAGCTTGCCATGAGTTTGCCACTGGTTTGCCATTGGTTTGTTACTAGTTTGTCATTTGTAGGGGGATCTACCCATCGGACAATCTGATCTCCTAAGTAATCAGGGTATGATCAGAGAATATGTTTGTGTAAAAACTATCTAGTAAGAATTACTTAGCTTTTTAGATTGTTCAGCTTGAGTCCATCTGCTATCAAGTCCAAAATCCATACAGTCAGGTCGGTCGCAGGAAATCAGTCGCAGGAATCTTCATACGTCTCACATTCAATTTAGTCGCATCTTCACAAATTTACTCCGGCAATTCCTGCGCCAATGCCAACAGTACTACGGGTGATCTAGCTTTTCAAAAACCGGGTGATCTAGGGCTCAAGCGATCGCTGTTTTATCGTTACAAACGCGTCATCTTAAGCAAACTCAGCCCAGATTTTTCGACACATCTCTGGAGTGCATTGATCTACCAAGCTTTACCAGTATGCTCTACCACTGCCAATCCTCATTTTTCCCCAACCTTCGATGCTTCCACTGCTAAAGAGCTTGTTTTCACCCAGCTCCTACATTCCCCACGGGCACTGCTATCTGTGGCAAACGCCGCTCGTCTGGCTGCACCTCACCAGTGATGCGCTGATCGCGATCGCCTACTTTTCCATCCCAGTGATGCTGATCTACTTTGTCAGCAAGCGGCGAGATGTCCCATTTTCAAACGTATTTGTCATGTTTGGGGCATTTATCGTCCTCTGCGGGCTGGGGCACCTGCTCGACATTTGGACGCTGTGGCATCCGGCCTACTGGCTATCGGGAGTAGAGCGGGCGCTGACGGCCTTAGTGTCGTGCTATACAGCGCTGCGGTTAGTGGAGCTATTGCCGCAGTTTCTGGCACTTAAAACTCCTGCCTATCTAGAAGGAATTAACCGCCAACTAGAAGCTGAAATCGAGCAGCGTAAGCAGGCCGAGCAAACCTTACGACAAATTGTGTCGAGCACAGCGGCACTGACGGGAGAAGAATTTTTCTCGGTGTTGGTACGCGATTTGGCATCTGCCCTCGGCGTCTCCTATGCCCTCGTCTCTGAAATCGTCGATGAGTCAGCCCAAACCCTCAATCCTTTGGCTTTTTGGGTCATAGACGACTGGGCCAATGCCGGTGCTTACACGATGTCGGATGTGCCATGCGGAGTCGTGGTCAACAGCCGCGAAGTCTGCTACTTTACCCAAAACCTTCAGTCTCAATTTCCTGAAAGTACCAGCCTCAAGAAATTAGCCGCAGTCAGCTATGTTGGGGTTCCCCTGCTCGATAAAGATCAGCGCGCGATCGGCACCCTCTGCATCATTGATACCAAGCCCATCCCTGACAGCGAAAATACAAGGGCGATCATGACTGTGTTTGGGGCTCGGGCCTCGGCCGAACTGCAGCGCAAGTGGGCCGAAAACGCCAAACGTCGACTGTATGAAGAATTGGAAGTGCGGGTGCAGGAGCGCACAGCCGAATTGATCGACTCTAACGACGCTCTAGCGGTTGAAGTTGAAGAACGCACAGCCGCTCAAGCCCAACTGCAACGCATTGCCGAGCGTGAACGGGCAACGTCGCTTGTGATTCAGCGGATGCGGAAAAGTTTAGACCTAGACATTATTTTCAGTGCAACGACGGCAGAGCTAAGGCTGGCCTTGCGCTGCGATCGCACCTTGATCTATCGGTTTCAACCCGATTGGAGCGGCACCGTTGTAGCCGAATCGGTCTCTCCTGGCTGGAATGCTATTATTCCGATCCAAACCAATGATCCCGAACTATCGAAAATTGCGGTCGATCAGGCCGATTGCATTGTGCGGCAGCTTGATGGCACCGAAGTCATCCTGCGAGACACCTACCTGCAAACCACCAGCGGCGGCATTTACCAAGATAAAACCAGCTATTGCTGTGTCCCAGATGTGGGTAATGCCGGGTTCGACCCTTGTTATCTAGAGCTACTCAACTCGCTGCAAGCTCAGGCTTACATCACCGTTCCCATCTTTTGCCAAAAACAGCTCTGGGGGCTGCTGGCGGTTTACCAAAACGCCGGCCCCCGGAAGTGGCTGGAGAGTGAAATTCAAATGGTGTCTCAAATTGGCAACCAGTTGGGGATTGCCGTGCAGCAGGCCGAGCTATTTGCCCAAACCCAGCAGCAGGCTGATGAGCTGAGATACGCTAAAAACGCAGCAGATGCGGCTAATCGGGCCAAGAGCGAGTTTTTGGCTAGCATGAGCCACGAACTGCGCACTCCGCTAAATGTCATCCTCGGGCTGACGCAACTGCTCGACCAAGATCGGGGACTCAATGCCGATCAGCGGCGCTATGTCGAAATCATTAGCCGCAGCGGTGAACATTTGCTAACGCTAATCAACGACGTTTTAGAAATGTCGAAGATTGAAGCCGGTCGGCTCAATCTCAACGAAGATTCGCTGAATTTGCATGCGTTGCTAGACGATGTCAAAGAGATGTTGCAGGTGCGCACTTTGGCGAAGGGCTTGCAGTTTGATGTCCAATATGGCGCGAGTTTACCCTTGGTAATCAAAACCGATGGCGGTAAGCTCCGGCAGATTTTGATTAACCTGATTGGCAATGCCATCAAGTTTACCCGCCAAGGGCATGTCACGGTGCGGGTGTCTTATCAGCGCCTAGACGAGCCGGAGGCGATCGCCCCCGCTGGCCCAAATGCCAAGGGCACACTCAGCCAAGCTGGGCTACCGCTGGGTCGATTGTTTGTTGAAGTCGAAGACACCGGCAGCGGCATCTCCTCCGAAGAGATCGGCAGCCTGTTTCGTCCGTTTGAGCAAGCATCGGTCGGGCGACAGTCGATGGAAGGTACGGGGCTCGGGTTGGCCATTAGCCAAAGGTATGTGCAGCAAATGTCTGGCGAAATTACGGTGCGCAGCCAGCCCGGCGAAGGCAGCGTATTTGCGTTCTCGATTGTGGTGGGAGTCGTCGATACTAGCCAAATCCAGACGTCTGTGGCTGATACCAAAACCGATAAACTGGGCAAGGTGATCGGGCTGACGCCGGGGCAGCCTACCTACCGTTTGCTGATTGCTGAAGATCATCCGGTCAATCGGCTGCTGTTAGTAAAACTGCTTGAATTTCCTGGCTTTGAAATCCGGCAGGCCGAAAACGGCAGAGAGGCGATCGCTCTCTGGGAAAGCTGGAATCCAGACCTGATCTTCATGGATATGCAAATGCCGGTCATGAACGGCTATGACGCCACCCGGACAATTCGGGCTCAGGAGGTCATTGGGCAAGACAGTGGAGCCGTTTATTCACCAACGGGTCTGGGCGATCGCCCTATAGAGCCTGCACTTGCGCCACGCTCGCGCACCAAGATCATTGCCCTAACGGCCAGCGCCTTTAAAGAACAGCGGCAAGAAATTTTGATGGCAGGGTGCGACGACTTCATTAGCAAGCCGTTTAAGCGCGATGAGCTATTTGAAAAAATTGCGGTTCATCTAGGCGTTCAATATCTCTACGAAGAGAGCGCGCCCCATCAAAACGCAGCTCATTCACCGCAGTCGGTGCAGACCATGCAAGCGCTCGACCACTCGATGCTGGCACAAATGCCCGCCGACTGGCTGCAGCGTCTCCATCAGGCCGCGCTCCAGGGTAACGATGTTTGGATTATCAAGCTGATTGCCGATCTGCCCCCAGAACAGGCGATCGCGGCTCAGGTGTTGCATCAGCTCGCAGAAGACTTCCAGTTTGACCAAATTATCGCTATCACTCAGCAGTTTCAGCGCAATACTTGAGCGATATTTAAGCGATATCCGAGCAATATTTGACTGATATCTAAGCGATATTTGACTAATATTGAACTGTTTTTTGAGCAATATTTGAGCAATATTTGAGCCAGATTCGACCAACATTCAACCAAGATTACTCGTCTCTAGAAGGTCTTTAACTGAAATGCGATCGCCCTCCTTAACTATTAATAGTATGGATATTCCACTCAGTGAAAAGTTTAAGGCTGACATCCTCATTGTTGATGATGTACTAGACAATATTCGATTTTTGTCTAGCTTCTTGTCTAAGCAAGGATATGCCGTCCGCAAAGCGACCAGTGGGCCAATGGCCATCGGTGCAATTAGCGCCCTCAAACCCGACCTGATTTTGCTGGACATCAATATGCCAGAAATGAATGGCTATGAAGTGTGCAGCCTGTTAAAACAAAATGCGGCCACCCAATCGATCCCAATAATTTTTTTGAGCGCCGGCAACGACGTAGTTGATAAAGTCAAAGCCTTTCAAGTCGGCGGCGTCGACTACATTACCAAACCCTTTCAGCTTGAAGAGATTTTAGCGAGAATTAGCACACAGCTCACAATTCAAGAATTACAGCACACCCTAGAAGCCCGCAATAGCCAATTGCAGCAGGCCCTTGATAGCCTCAAGCAATCTCAAGCGAGTTTGGTGCAGCAAGAAAAAATGGCGACCCTCAAAAAAGTCGTCGCTGGTGTCGCCCATGAGGTCAACAACCCGCTCAGCTTCATCCTCTGCAACACAGAACCAGCACGGCAGTATGTACAATCGCTGGTGGAGCTGATCAAGCTTTACCAAAGCGACTATCCCCAAGCGTCAGAAAGAATTCAAAACTTTTTAAGTGAGCTTGACCTAGAGTTTGTTACCTCCGATCTGAATAACTTAATTCAATCGATGAAGACCGGGGCAGGGCGGATCCAATCGGTCGTGACGACGCTCAAAAGCTTTACCCATCTAGACGAAGCCGCCCTCAAACGAGTCGATATTCACGAAAGTATTGAAAATGTTTTGCTAATTTTGCGCTATCGCCTAGAGCCAGAGCGTGCCGCAGACACTATTGCTGGGTCTATCACTGGGCCCACTAATCAACCTATTGCTGAACCCATTGCTGGGCCTATTACTGTGTCTCGTCACTATGGGGCATTGCCGCCGGTTCAGTGTTATGCCGACCAGCTTAATCAGGTATTGTTTAACGTAATTGTGAATGCTATTGACGCCCTAGAGGCGAAGCTGACAAAGCAGGGCTATCGCGGCTTGACAGAGGCGATCGCTCCCCAGATTTCGATTTCTACCGAACTATCGGACGATCAACGGGTGCGCATTCGGATCAAAGACAACGGCATCGGCATGTCAGAAGAGACGCGATCGCGACTGTTTGAACCCTTTTTCACCACCAAAGCCGCAGGGCAGGGGTTGGGGCTAGGGCTGCTGATCAGCCGACGCATTATCGAAGAAATGCACCAAGGCTATTTAACCTGTCACTCATGGTCAGAGCTAGGCACTGAGTTTACCATTGACATTCCCGTAGAGCTGGGGATCGATCTGTAATCTGCTACTTCATTGGGATCACTGAGATTATTGGAATCACTAAAATTCTGAGGATCATTGCAATTCTAAACTAATCCCCCCAAACGCTATTCAAAACGCACTTGGGGGGATTTCAGACAATTCCTGGGAAAGATTCTACCCTTCGGCTGCGCTCAGGGTGCAAACTGCACTTCGACTTTGCTCAAAGTGCCAGCTAGCTGAGCGCAGTCGAAGCTAGCGGGTAGTTTCACAACAAAGCCGCACGGCTAGATCGTAGCTAGATCGATTGAGGATCTTTCGCAGGGTTGTAAGCAGCCACCTTGACCTTGGTCGCTAAGCCAACGGCCTGTAGCAGTCGGATCGTCAGCCAAACGATATCGACCTCCCACCAGCGTTGACCGTAACGCGCCGAATATTGGGCAGCGTGATGGTTATTGTGCCAGCCTTCGCCAAAGGTCAACACACTCACCCACCAGCAGTTGGTAGAGCGATCGCCCGTCTTGTAGGTTTGATAGCCCACCATATGGCAAGCGCTGTTGACAAAACACGTGCTGTGAAAACCCACAAACAAGCGCACAAAGGTTCCCCAAACCAAGAATGGCATGCCCCCAATCAGATAGAGTACAACGGCCAAAGCAACCTGTAGCTCAATGTAATGCTTGTGGCAAAATTTGTAGAATTTGTCGTTAACAACATCTTGAGTCAGGCGCGGCAGCTCAGAGCGCAGAGGCACTTCGTGCATCAGCCAGCTAATGTGGCTCCACCAAAAACCTTGGGTCGAATCATGGGGATCAAGGGGTTGATCGGTGTAGAGGTGATGGGCACGATGGTAACCAACCCAGCCCAGTACTCCGCCTTGCCCGGCTAGAGTGCCGCAAAAAATCAAAAAGTATTCGAGCCACTTGGGCACCTGCAAACTGCGGTGGCTGGCCAGTCGATGAAACCCTAAGGAAATCCCCAGACCAATGGTCAACCAATGCAACAACAGGGCGACCCCGACCGCACTCCAGCTAAAGTACGCTGGCACAAAGGCGAGCAGAGCCAACAGGTGCAACACAACGGTGAAGGTAATAACGTTCCAACGAGGACGTCGTAAAACAGAAGTTGTAGTCATTAATGATTCCTATCGGATTCCTATCGTAAGCAGGGTTGAAATTCGTCCCAACGTTGGCGAACTTGGCGATCGCATTCGGGTGGTGCAATTTTCAGGCTTTTTAAGAGATTAACCTCTGTAAAGGCGTTTGTGCTAAGGAGCAAAATTATGTCTTGATGAGGATCATAGTTGTTTAATGCCGCCTCAAGCCCGCCCACAGAGTCGCCATCCAGGTGCAGTGCCAGCGCCGAGTCGCACCACTGGCTGTGGGCAATGTATTCAGCGCTGAATGGCACTAAGCCCAGCCCGGTCGATTGAGCGGCGATCGCTGCACTCTCAATGTTTAGATTGACCATGCCTCGACCCACCTCCAAAAAGCCGTTCCACGCATAGTAGCCAATCATCAATATATTGTCGTGAATAAAGTCGTGCTGCCAATAACCAAAATCGCCTTGCCAGACGCTATTTCTGGGTCTCATAAAATTAACTGATTGAAAGGGTTGTTCTGCCTGCGTTTTACCAATTGTCCAG
>DATNOW010000390.1:0-3271 GCA_036703515.1 Chroococcidiopsis sp. | reverse complement strand
AGGGCCAGACTTGGTGGTCATTTTGCATCGCTTGCCGGATGTGCTGGGTTCAACCGAGCCGCCCGCCTACGCCATTCAAGAGGGCGACTATGTGGTGCTAGCTCCCTTGCAGTCTTTTCGCGGCGCGCAGCGCTACACGGTACCCGCAGATATCGATCTGAGCAACTATGCCTCAGTAGCGATCTGGTGTCGCCGCTTTAATGCAACCTTTGGAGCGGCAGTTTTGCAATAGCCGGTTTGTCCACGTAATTTAGTTCATACCGTTTGTCCCGAACTTTATGCCTTCGGGCCTATCAAGGGATGCCAACCGGCACGTTACTTTAGTCAAGGAAGCGAGTCAAGCTCCCCTGACCGCCTGCCCCAATCAGGCAATCTAAGCGTGCGTCAAGCCAGTCAGCCAAGGCGATCGCCCGTCTAGAGAGGGGTTTTAGCCAGCAGGTCAGCCGTGAGTTGATTCGGTAGGATGAGGGCGATCGCGCCCCCAGCTTGCACACCCGGCTTACGTACCTCAAGATCGCTCTGTGCTTGCCTACATGCCCCCGTTGCTTATTTTTTTAACGCTATGGTTTCCCCCCTATCGTCCTCAACGTCATCCCCCATCGTTCCAGGAACTGCTATTCCAGGAAACGCTGCGCCCGAAAACGCTATTTCAGAAAACGCTATTTCAGAAAATGCAGTTGCACAAAGCCCACATCGTTCTCTGGCAACCGCCTACGGGCAGGTGCGCCAGTTGAGTGAACAGATTTGCCAGCCCTTGATGGTCGAAGACTACGGGGTGCAGACCATGCCCGACGTCAGCCCACCCAAATGGCACTTGGCCCACACGACGTGGTTTTTTGAGACGTTTTTACTGATTCCCCATTTGCCCAACTATCAGGTGTTTCACTCCCAGTTTGGCTATTTGTTTAACTCCTACTATGAAGCGGTGGGGCAGCGCCATCCCCGCCCTCAGCGCGGGCTGCTGTCACGCCCCACGGTGGCAGAGGTCTATCGCTATCGGGCCTATGTTGATCAGGCGATGCGATCGCTTTTACAACACACCGCAGGCGACCCGGCGATCGCCACACTCATCACCCTCGGGCTACACCACGAACAGCAGCACCAAGAGCTACTGTTTACCGACCTCAAGCACATCTTGGCGACAAACCCGCTGCGCCCCGCCTACCGCCCTGAGCTAGTGGAATTGTGGCAGGGCGGCTCCTCGACTGCCCCAGCACTCAGCGCTACCCCCGCCGCTGAAACCTGGCTCGACTACCCCGGTGGCCTCTATGCCATCGGCTACGAAACGCCAACGGGCAATGGGTCTTCTGATACTTCTACCCTGGATACTTTTGCCCTCGATACTTTCGCCTTCGATAACGAATCGCCCCGCCATTCGGTTTATTTGCAAGATTTTTGGCTGGGGGCGCGACTGGTCACCAACGGGGAATACCTGGAATTTATCAACGCGGGCGGCTATCGCCAACCCGAACATTGGCTGTCGGAAGGCTGGGCTACGGTGCAGCGAGAGCAATGGGAAGCGCCGCTGTATTGGGAGGCGATCGACGGGCAGTGGTGGGTGATGACCCTCGGCGGCATGCTGCCGGTCGCAGAACATGAACCCGTCTGCCACGTCAGCTTTTTTGAGGCCGATGCCTTTGCCCGCTGGGCTGGGAAGCGCCTGCCTACCGAGGGCGAGTGGGAAGTCGCCGCAGCGGCCGTGCCCTGCCAGGGCAACCTGCTGGCCAGTGGACGGCTGCATCCTGCCCCCGCCCAAGGCATGACCCGCCCCGATCAGCTCTATGGCGATGTCTGGGAATGGACGCAGAGCCCCTATTCACCCTATCCCGGTTTCAAAACCGCAGCGGGGGCAATTGGGGAATATAACGGCAAGTTTATGTGCAACCAAATGGTGCTGCGGGGCGGCTCGTGCGTGACGCCGCCTGGTCACATTCGCCCGACCTATCGCAACTTTTTTCCGCCTAGCACCCGCTGGCAGTTTAGCGGTATTCGCCTCGCCATGTAGTCATCCAGTCACTGGTAATCCAGCCACTGGTAATCCAGCCACTGGTAATCCAGCCGCATAGCCACACCCGCACACAGCCACACGGCCACACAGCCCGATCTGGGCTCTTGTCCGCATTTATCAAGCATTTACCAATCAGGAGTTTTCTCATGGCCGCTGTTCTCCAGCCCCAGGTGTCTTTGCCCCTGCGCCCGAGCGTTCAGTTTTATGATCTGCATCCACCCGTCGACGATTTTCGCGCTGAGGTGATCTATGGGCTCAGCCAGCCCCAAAAGGCGATCGCCCCCAAGTTTCTCTACGACCAGTCGGGAGCCTCGCTATTTGACGACATTTGCACCCTCGACGAATATTACCTAACGCGCACTGAAATGGGCATCTTGCGCAGCCATGCGGCCGAGATTGCTGACTTGATTGGCAATGGTGTACTGATCGAGTTTGGCAGCGGCAGCAGCGCCAAGGTGCGGATTTTGCTCGACGCCGCTCCCCGGTTGAGCACCTACGTGGCCCTCGATATTTCCAAGCGGCACCTGTATAACGCCTGCTTTGACCTCGTAGAAGACTATCCCCAACTGTCGGCGATCGCCCTTTGCACCGACTACACCCAGCCGATTCAGCTACCCGACAGCCCTGAATTGCGCCATCATAAAGTTGGCTTCTTTCCGGGCTCATCGATCGGCAACCTGGAACCCGACGATGCCATTCGCTTTCTTAAACACACCACCACGCTGTTGCGATCGGGGGTTGGGCAAGCTGGTGGTGGTCAAACTGGTGGCGGGCAAGCCGGGGGCGGGCTCATTATCGGGGTAGACCTCAAAAAGGATGCCGCCGTTCTTGAACCGGCCTACGACGATAGCCGGGGGATTTCGGCAGCCTTTGCCCTCAATCTGCTCGATCGGATGAACCGAGAACTCGGAGCCAACTTTGACC
Source organism: Chroococcidiopsis sp. (assembly GCA_036703515.1). Lineage (GTDB taxonomy): Bacteria > Cyanobacteriota > Cyanobacteriia > Elainellales > Elainellaceae > DATNOW01. The sequence continues at coordinate 339 of DATNOW010000390.1, read as the reverse complement.
GCACGCAGTTTAGCTATCGGGCCGTCTACAATCCTGACGAGGGGCGAATCGAGATGTACATCGTCAGCTTGATCGATCAGGTTGTCCACCTCGGCGCAATGCCGCTCGTTTTTGCCCAGGGTGAAACGCTGCGGACAGAGTATTCTTACAAATACACTGTGGCCGAATTTCAAGACTTGGCCCTGCACGCGGGTTTTCGCCCCTATCGGGTCTGGGTCGATCCCCAGCAGTTGTTTAGCGTCCACTACCTGACGCTAGAGTAAGCCTGATGCTGCGGTTAAGAGGGTCGATTGCATAACCCGCGATCGCCAGAAATACCGAATAGAGGATACCGTCATG
>DATNOW010000389.1:0-3804 GCA_036703515.1 Chroococcidiopsis sp. | reverse complement strand
CTTGGGTACACCGTCGGTCAGCACCTCATGCCCAGTAGCCGTCACCAAAACATCATCTTCGATCCGGATGCCGATGCCGTGCCAGCGGGGCTCAACCTCGGGCTGCCCTTCGACGGGTTTGATGTAAGGCGAAATGTAAATTCCGGGCTCAACGGTGGTAATCTGCCCAGGTTCAAAGTTGTGGGGGGTGTCGCCATGTTGATAGACACCCACGTCATGCACGTCTAACCCGAGCCAATGCCCGGTTTTGTGCATGTAAAAGGGCTTGTATTTGGCCTCTTTGATGATGTCTTCGGCAGAGCCTTGCAGCAGACCTAAGTCAAGCAAGCCGTCGACGATGACGCGCACGGCGGTGTCGTGGATGCTGCTGTAGGGGTTACCGGGCTGCACCTGGGCGATCGCCTCTAGCTGGGCCTGCAAAACGATTTCGTAAAGGGCTTTTTGTTCGGCGCTAAATTTGCCGTTGATGGGAAAGGTGCGCGTGATGTCGGAGTTGTAGTAGTCAAAGGCGCATCCGGCATCGATGAGCAGCAGCTCACCGTCTTGCATCTGGCGCGTGTTTTCGGTGTAGTGCAAGACGCAGGCATTGGCTCCTGAGGCCACAATTGACGGATAGGCAGGCCCCTGCGCGCCCCGCCGCCGAAAGGTGTGTTCGATCTCGGCTTGAATTTCGTATTCATAGCGACCCGGCTGGGCGATCGCCCGGGCCCGGTTGTGGGCATCAACGGCGATCGCCGCTGCCGTGCGCATTAAATCCAGTTCGGCTTCGCTTTTGATCTGGCGCAGGCTGTGCAGCACTGGGGCCGGATCTTCAATTGCGGTTGGGCCATAGCCCTGCTTGGGATAGGTGCGCATCAGCGACTGCCACTGCCCCAAAATCGTTTCGTTAAAGCTGCGATCGCGCCCGAGATGGTAGTAAATCCGGTCAGACTTTTGCAAATACTGGGGCAGCTTTTCCGCTAGCTCGTTGATCGGATAGACCACATCGGCCCCAAAGCGCTCTTTAGCCGCCTCTACCCCCACCCGATAGCCCGTCCAGGTTTCCTTTTCCAGATCCTTCGGTTGAACGAACAGCACAAACCGATGCTCTTCGTGGTGGGGGGCGAGCACCGCGACTGCTTCCGGTTCGTTAAAGCCCGTCAGGTAAAAGAAATCGCTATCTTGGCGAAAGTTATACTCGACATCGTTATGCATCACGGCCATGGGCGCACTGCGGAATATCGCTGTGCCTTTACCAATCTTTGCCATGAGGCGATCGCGACGCTGAGCGTATTCAAGCGGTGAAGTCATGGGTGAGGGTGGGGGATGTGAAACAAAGGATTGAAACTAGTGTGACACAATCCCCCACGATCGGCAGAGCGCACTCGTTGAGGCTGATTTGCGATCCATCCCAGCCTGATTTGCGACTGATTCGAGACCCAATTCCAGCCTGATTTGACGAAGGGCCGACTGCTCTCTGCGCCATCAATGCGCTGCACCATCAATGCTGGTGCCATCAATGCGGGTGCCAACCCGTCGATTACGAGAACCGATAGCTCATGACATCGATCCGAAACCCTGAGGCCGGCAGGTCAGCGCGGCGCAACGTCAGGGAGTCCCCAATCCGGCGCACCGAAGTCCCCTGCATCAGGTTTAGGAAATCATCCACCGGCAAAATGTCGCAGGTGGCTGCATCCGCGGCCTGACTGCGAAACTGGGTGGGGATCACGAGCTTGGGGTTGAGGGTCTGGATGGCGGCCTTAGCCTCATCGGGGGTAAAAGCCTTGGGGCCATTGCCAACGGGCAGCAAGACGACGTCCGGACGCCCCATCAAAATCTGCTGTTCAAGGGTAATCGGTGCCGCTGCCCCGCCTAGGTGCAAAATGTTGAGCCCGCCTTGGTTCCAGCGCCAAGCTACGTTGCGCCCAAATCGGCGTCCGCCCAGATCGTCGTGATCGGTGGCAATGCCCTGCACCTGCATTTGCGAAAATTCGTAAATCCCCGGTTCTGACAACAGGCGTGGGTTGCCGGGTAGCCCGTCGGTAGCCCCTTCATCGAGCAGGCGGCTGCTAATCATTACAAGGTCAGCGGCCACTTGGGGGCGACGGTAGCCTGCGGTGCAGCCTACGGTTTGGAAGGGATTGACTAAAATGCGGCGACCGCTGCCGCTAAACAAAAAGCAGGTATGCCCAAGGTATTGGATGGTGACGGCATTGCTGCTGTTTTGGGCTTGGGCGGGTTGCCAACGGGAGGACAAGCCCACACCGACGGCTGCCAGTGCGCTGGCGCTTGCAGATTGGATAAATGTGCGTCGCTTCATGGTCTCCTCACGGTGAGCGGCTACGCGCAATCGGGTGATCATAGCTCCATCACTGGGCAGCCCTATAACAGGGTCGCCGCAGGACTGAGCGCGTTTGGGTGTGTCCCGATTGAACGGTAGCCATTGGGGCTAAAAAAAGGGCTAAAAACAGGGGGCTAAAGACAAGAGTCTAAAAGCAAACGATCTGTAAAGGATGAAACTCCGTGGAGCAGAAATCTCGGCTGCACGGGCAATAGGCCCGTCCCACGTTCATCAATCAAGTCAGACGGTCAATTCGGACAATCAATGCGGACGATCAATTTGGACAATTTAGATTGCTACCTATCGAGCCGTATATCAATCAGTAAACGAAATAATCTTCAAAATTGTTGCCGATCATGGATCAATCGGCAACTGTTTAGCTTATCAAGGATTTGCCCTGGCTTTAATTCTGGTAATGGATTTTGGTAATAGATGCTGGTGATGGATTTTGGCAAATTGACGGATTAAGAGAGGGGTGGGATGCACTATACTCCACAGATCGCCCCCACCGATCGAGATCGACCTGACAACTGTTAGAATCGCTGCAACTCTCGCCATTCGCCTATCGCTATCCCTTTCGAGCCGACATGCCGCCCAAATCGTTGAGAGTCAGTTTTACGATTAATGCCGCCACGGTAGACGAGGCGATCGCCGAATTGTCAGACCGATATTTGCGCCACACCAAAACGGGCGGGCGAGTCGTGCGCCAACCGAATGAGTTTCCGGTCTTAGAGCACTGTCATGCCCTGATCGACGATTGGAAAACGGGCAAAGTCGCCTACGGCAGCGGCGAGATCACTTTGAGCTTTAGCAGTGGTGAATTGTCTCACCAGGCCGATTTAGTCATCTACAAACCGCAGCAGGGCGATCGCTTTCTCTATTCCAAACGCCCCTCCGCCGACTCCCAGCAGTTGATTATTGATGGCATTGCCAACCCTAGTCCCGGTGCGGCTCACGATTCGGCTCACGATTCGGTTCACAGTGCTCCTACCAGTGCTCCCACCAGTGCAGTCCACCGTTCTAGCGGCGCTGCCGCCACCGACGTCAACAGCTATCTGATCCAAACGCTGCACCTAGCGGTCGAAGCCTTTGCTGAACTGGCCGAAAATCAGCGGGCGATCGAAAGCCGCATGATTAACCTGCTGACCCAAAACGCCAACCTCGAACGCAAGCTAGAGGCCCAAGCCACGGCCTTTGCCCAGATGCTTGCAGGGCAGTTGGCCGTCAATATTTCTCCGATCTTCCAGCGGCTTGATAGCTTGGATACTCAGCTCAATGCGCTGATTGCTCAGCTCAACGCCGGCACCCGCACTAGCGATCGCCCCTCTGGGCCAGGCCGCCCGCCCAAAACCGAGACCGACTGGCTGGCTGTGATCAAAGCCACCTGGGGTACTGTCGGCGACTACGAGCAGTTTAGCGCGGGTCATCGCGAAACCCATGCGGCTACCCCGCTGTGCCCCACCCCCGACTGGATTGCCCTCTGC
>DATNOW010000388.1:0-3011 GCA_036703515.1 Chroococcidiopsis sp. | reverse complement strand
GCCTGTGAGGTAGACAGCACCCAAGAGGAGTCTAATCTGGTGTGCCGAGCGTTTGAGTTTGCCTATTGCCTGCATGAAGGGCAATACCGCGCTTCGGGTGAGCCTTACATCTACCACCCGATCGCGGTAGCCGGTCTGCTGCGTGACCTGGGCGGCAGTGGAGCCATGATTGCGGCCGGGTTTCTCCACGATGTTGTGGAAGATACGGATGTCACCCCCGACGAAATCGAACGTCGCTTTGGCTTAGAGGTGCGGCGATTGGTAGAAGGCGTGACCAAACTTTCTAAGTTTAACTTTTCTAGCAAAACCGAGCGCCAGGCCGAAAACTTCCGCCGCATGTTTTTGGCCATGGCCCAAGATATTCGGGTGATTGTGGTCAAGCTAGCCGATCGGCTACACAACATGCGCACCCTCGAACATCTCTCTGACGATAAGCGCCGCCGCATCGCCCAAGAAACGATGGATATCTTTGCGCCGCTGGCCAATCGCTTGGGGATCGGTCGATTTAAGTGGGAACTGGAAGATCTGTCGTTTAAGTATCTCGAACCCGATGCCTATCGCCAGATGCAGCAGCTTGTCACCGACAAGCGCACCGATCGCGAAGTGCGCCTCGACCAGGTGACTCAGGTGTTACGCGATCGCCTCGACAGCTTGGGGATCAAAGTGGCCGATATCAGCGGTCGCCCCAAACATCTCTATGGCATCTACCAAAAAATGCAGCGGCAGCAGAAAGGATTTCATGAAATCTATGATGTGGCCGCTGTTCGCATTATTGTCGGCAGCAACGACGAATGTTATCGCGCCCTGGCGGTGGTGCATGACGCCTTTCGCCCGATCCCCGGTCGGTTTAAAGACTATATCGGCTTGCCCAAACCCAACCGCTACCAATCGCTGCATACCGTTGTGATTGGGCCCGCAGGGCGACCGATTGAGGTGCAGATCCGCACCGTCGAAATGCACCACATCGCCGAGTATGGGATCGCCGCCCACTGGAAGTATAAGGAATCGGGCGGTTCTAGCGGCAAGGTCAGCACCGACGAAGAGAAGTTTACCTGGCTGCGGCAGCTGCTCGACTGGCAAAGCGAGTTTAAAGACGCCCAAGAATATCTCGAAAACGTCAAAGACAATTTGTTTGAAGACGAAGTCTATGTCTTCACCCCCAACGGCGATGTGGTGTCCCTCAGCCGGGGAGCAACGCCGGTTGATTTTGCCTATCGCATCCACACCGAGGTCGGCAATCACTGCGCGGGGGCCAGGCTCAACGAGCGGATTGTGACCCTCGATACGGTGCTGCAAAACGGCGATATCGTCGAAATTATTACCCAGAAAAATGCCCACCCCAGCCTAGACTGGCTCAATTTTGTCGTCACCTCAGGGGCCAAAAACCGCATCCGGCAGTGGTATAAGCGATCGCACCGCGACGAAAATATCATCCGCGGGCGCGACATGCTGGAAAAAGAGTTGGGCAAAAAAGGGCTGGATGCCTTGCTCAAGTCTGACCCGATGCAGACGGTGGCCGAGCGCTGCAACTACAGCAGCACCGAAGATTTGCTGGCCGCCTTGGGCTACGGTGAAGTCACCCTCAACCTCGTGCTCAACCGCGTCCGCGAGTCGATCAAAGGACAGCAGCCAATCGCCTCTGCCCCCGCCTCCGCCGAAGCCGAAGCCATGCTGCTGCCCTTCCCCAGCACCGCTCCGCGCCCCGTTGCCCGCTTAGGCGGTTCACCGATTGTCGGCGTCGAAGGGTTGCTCTATAGCCTGGCGGGCTGCTGTAGCCCAGTGCCCGGCGAGTCGATTATCGGCGTAGTCACCCTCGGCAGCCGGGGCATTTCCATCCACCGTCAGGGCTGCGCCAACACCGAGAGCATTCCGGGCGATCGCCTCATCCCCGTCAGTTGGAACACCGCCGAATCGACCAGCGGCCGCTCCCAAACCTACCCCGTCCATATCCAAATCGAAGTGATCGACCGGGTGGGCGTGCTCAAAGATATTTTGTCGCGCTTAACCGACTACAACATCAACGTCCGCAGCGCCCAAGTCAAAACCTTCCCCGGCCAAACCGCCGTAATCGATTTGGTGATTGATATTGTCGATGCCAAACAGCTCGATCGCACCTTCACCCAACTGCGCAAAATGAGCGATCTGATCAACCTGCGCCGCATCAGCCAACTGGATAATTGAGGCGATCGCCGTGCCTAATGCCTTTGCCATGCTCGACTACGAGCCGGCCTTTGAGTCTCTCGGCAGCGACTATTACGATGTCGTCCCCGCCGCAGAGTTCCCCCAGCACCACCTGCGCTTTCGCAACGATGACCTGCTGCCGACCCTCGGGTTAGACCCCAGCGAAGTCACCGATACCGATTTCATCAGCGCCTTTGGTCAGTTTCACGGGCGCTATCCGCTGCTAGCGATGCGCTATCACGGCTACCAGTTTGGCGAATACAACCCGCAACTGGGCGACGGCCGCGGCTTTCTCTACGGGCAGCGGCGGGGCACCGATGGCGTGCTCTATGACATCGGCAGCAAAGGCTCAGGCACAACCCCCTATTCTAGAGGTGGCGATGGGCGGCTGACGCTCAAGGGCGGCGTGCGGGAAGTCTTAGCTGCCGAAATGCTGCATGTGCTAGGGGTACGCACCTCGCGCTGCCTCAGCTTAATCGAAACCGGCGAAGCCCTCTGGCGCGGTGATGAACCATCACCCACCCGTTCATCGGTGATGATTCGCATGCAGCGATCGCACATTCGCTTTGGCACCTTCGAACGACTGCACTACCTCAAACGCTTAGATTTGGTGCGTCCCCTGCTCGACCATGTGATCGCATTCTACTATCCCCATCTTGGCGATCCCCAAGATAGCGATCGCAACGATCGCTACGCCCAGTTTTATGCCGAACTCGTGCAGCGAGTAGCCGAACTCGTCGCCCAATGGATGTCGGTAGGCTTTTGCCATGCAGTCCTCAATACCGACAACATGGCCATTACCGGCGAAAGCTTTGACTACGGCCCCTATG
>DATNOW010000387.1:0-4530 GCA_036703515.1 Chroococcidiopsis sp. | reverse complement strand
GCTTTGTCGAGTGCCTGAATGATGCAAAAAGACTGCTGTTCATCGCGGCATTTGCAGGCGTGCAGGCAGCTAAACAGGCGGGGTGTGGCCAACTCTGGTGAACCGGCGATCGCTTTTTCAGCAAAGGCGTTGTGCAAGGCTCGTCCGGGCAGGCCCACAGGGCTTGGCACAATCACCACATCCTCTGGCTTGGCATGGAGATGAAACTCTTTGTAGCGAATATCCGCATCACATTCGTTGGTGGTGATGAACCGGGTGCCAATCTGCACGCCGCTAGCCCCTAAGGCCAGCATCCGGTCAATGTCTGCTCGATCCCAAACGCCTCCGCCCGCAATGACGGGAATGGCTTGACCAATCTCCTGCTGCAGATAAGCGACCAGTTCGGGGATTACCTGCTCGGCCTCTAAGACGCGATCGCCTAACTCTTCTGATTTGGCCCCCAAGTGTCCTCCCGCAGAATTCGGATTTTCGACCACAAAGGCGTCGGGGAGTCGCCCATATTGACGTTCCCATTTGCGGCAAATCACCCGCGCGGCCCGTGTCGTAGAGACGATGGGCACTAGGGCCACCTCGGGATAGGCCGCGGTATATTCCGGCAGAGATAGCGGCAAGCCAGCACCAGAAATAATCAGATTTACCCCTTCTTCGGCCGCTGTTCGCACCAGGGTTTCATAGTCGCGGGCCGCGACCATGGCGTTGATTCCCAAAATTCCCCTAGGGCTGAGAGTTCGCGCTTTTCTGATTTCGTCAATTAGGGCGAGCTGATTGGCCGCAAAAAATTGTTCTCGGCGCTTGCGGCCATTCTTGAATTCGTTGATATCAAAGTAGGGGGAGTTGAGCCCTAACGCAACCGCAGAGATCACCCCAATGCCGCCAGCGTTGGCAACGGCTGCCGCCAGATGCGCTCCCGAGATGCGAATTCCCATGCCGCCTTGAATGATCGGATAGTAGGCAAAATGTTGGCCAATCTGGAGCGAAGGTAAGGGTGGCATAAATATAGCGGGGTAAAGATCACAGGCTTGGTTCATGCCTCCCAGCCCGATGGTGAGAATAATCAGCCAAAATGATTAACGAAAACAGTCACCACCAGGGAAAGGCAAATAATCTAAATAACTATAAAGCGATTAAGCGATTAAATTGCAAAAGCTTTATTTTTCTTTAATAAAGTTAATGCTTGGGGCGATAGTTAGCCGGGTCGGCTTGGGTTCAAACGTCTCTCTGTCTGGCATCTTGGCGCAGCCACCACTCTAGTAAGACAGCCCGACATTGAAGGCAGGTGAGATCTTGCAGCAATTGCTGTATGCCAGTGGCCGTGGTGGGATAGCTGAGGATAGTGGACTGATCGAGGTGTGGGATGCTGTCGAGATGGGCGACAAAAGCATAGAGTTTTTGGTTAGAAAAAGAGCTGTTGACGGCCCATCCGGTGCTGTTTAACGGAATCAGTTGGTCGATTGAAGTGGTCTCAATGCCTAGCTCTCGCTGCAAGATGGCGATCGCACTCTGCTGAGGATTGTGCCCTTCGGCCAGTCGCCCACCGGGTAAATCTAAGGTTGCTTGGCCGATGCCTGGGCGATAGCTGGGCATTGGCAGGAGAATGCGGCGATTGGTCGGCATTGTGACCTCTAGGTGCTGAATTGGCAAAACAATCACAGAATCGGCTTTTTCAATCCGCCAGTATTCCAGCACGTTGCCTTGGTGATCTTGCAGATGTTCTGCAATTAGCGTCATCCAGCGTGAGTGGAGTTCTAGGAAGCGATCGCGAATTGTCCAGGGATATTCAGAATGGGGTGACATTTTATTCGTGGCTAAGGTTATTTTTGATTGCAGTTATTAGTTATTGAAATTATTAGCGACTGAGGGTATCGATGAAAGTAGTAGACATCGCAAACTACTCAGTTATTTGAATAAAAACTCATTATCACTAGGTCTATAATCATCAAACCCCCAAACGTAATAAAATCCCAAAATTAAAAATGCTTCTGGAGTTTATAGACTCATTCCGCCTAAAGGTAGAGTTTTCCTTTAGCGTTCTCGATTTATTCTTAATATTAATATTCCTAACCATTCTCATCCAAATAATATCAGCTTTAATGCTTGCAATCCTGTGTGGATAAGGATCTTGGCGATCGCACTAATTAATTCAGCAACACGGCAATGATTTAAAAGATTAGAATGGAACTAGGAAAGTTTATCAATGAGGCTAATCTATGAGCTACTCCAAGACACAAGCAAAAAACCTCAATATTAATGAGCAGCATCGCAGTGATGGCAGCGAACTTATTCCTGCTGAAGTACAAGCCCATAATCGTCAGGAAGAAACTCCATTGAGCGATGTTCCTAGCACTGCGGGTTACACTGTAGATGAGGAAGGTCTGATCAATAACTACGGCATCGAGCCCGATATTTCTACTGCTGAATATCCATCGGTGGGGCAGCAGCGGCGATATCTGATTTGGGGCGCAGGCGCTTCTGTGTTCATTTTTATCCTCTTGGGAATTGCGTTTGCTGTTAGCTAGGCATTCGCAAATCCAGTCAAAAGATCACGGGTTAAATAACCCACTGAACGCTATTCATTTACCTTTTGCGATCGCCCTTTATTAACATCTGCTTGAGCAAGCTGCTTTGCTGCAAACATACTGGCTAATTCTGGCTAATTGGCCACTCTGCTTCTCAAAGTCCTTCTCCTAGAGTGAGGGGGACTTTGAGACATTTTGCTTTTTTCTGCTTAAAACAGGAAGATGGGGATCAAGGCAGATTGTAGAGACAATCACAATCTTAAAAATCTATAATGCTGACTCCCATTGCAGTTAGTGTTTAATTCAGCAGGTCTTTCATGCGTTCTAATCATTCCATCGATACTTCTGACCTTGTGCAATCATCATCTCAATCATCCCCGCAACCCCTGACACCCAATTGGGTTTCGATTGGATTTTTTGCGGGTGTTCATGGTGTTCATATTGTTGCTTAAGGACAGCATATGCGGCTAACTGCGGGGTGCCAACTGACGTTTGAGGCGATCGCCCCTTCTCCACTGATCCTGATGCTGCGCCCGCGCAGCGGACTGGGGCAGTGGGTGATGCGAGAAGAATATCGCTTGGAGCCGACGGTGCCCCTAGTCGAATATATCGATAGCTATGGCAACCTCTGTCAGCGTCTCATTGCTCCGCAAGGACGATTTTGGATAGAGACAACGGCAACGGTTGAAACACCCGATTTTATCGATATTCAACCGGATGCTGCATTTGTGCCGGTGCAAGATTTACCCGACTATGCGCTCCAATTTTTGTTGCCCAGTCGCTACTGCCAGTCTGATCTATTGGGTGGCTTAGCAAACGAAATTGTGGTCGGCATTGATGATGCCTATGCCCAGGTAGAAGCGATTCGGCAGTGGATTTATAGCCATATTGAATATCGTTATGAAACAAGCGATATGTCAACGTCTGCAATCGACACTGTGGGCACACGCGTCGGAGTTTGCCGAGATTTTGTTCATTTAGGAATTGCCCTCTGCCGCAGCTTGACGATTCCAACGCGGATGGTGGTGGGTTATTTGTATCAGCTCAAGCCGATGGATCTACACGCCTGGTTTGAAGCGTTTGTGGGCGATCGCTGGTATATTTTTGATCCGACTCAGCCATCACCTCTGGGCAACCGAATTGCGATCGCCTATGGTCGAGATGCGGCCGATGTGGCGCTAGCAACACAATTTGGTCTATTAACCTTAACAGAAATGAAGGTGTGGGTTGATACGGCTACTGATCTGGGCTATCGACATGAATAATCGCTATTATGATTTATAACTAGTGAATATAAAGCGACAGCGCTACACGTTGCGAGGCAGCCAAAATGGATGCCAATGAAGTTCTGAGACGATAGAAAAATAGGCAAGTTGTTTCAAATCCTGAGATTTGAAAGGATTTGGCTTGGAGACTGCAAATCTAAACGGCATTTTATAGAATTACTGGAGAATTACCATGTCGAAAGAACAGAAAGGCAACCGGGAATCTAAAAAGCCAAAAGCCACCTCAGACGGTACTAAAAAGCAAAAGAAAGATCCGAGAAGACATGATGGAGCAGTTGGTAACTTGTTTGAAGGGCAGAAATAAATCAAATTTGCTCGTGACAATTTACGGCAGCTCACGGAATTCATGACACCCATGGCGACCTGATTGCCTGCTCCCTTTTTTCCACCCTGTTGGGAAGAGCCAAGCTCTAAATGCCCCCCTTCTGCCGTAAAGGTAGAAGGGGGGCATTTGAGTTTTATTCGTCAATCTGCCCTGAATTCTGGCTTTCAATGATGAAATCAGATCTTCTAGGCAGGAGATTATACATGGGTCAGCAAATACTGGCCGTTGCCGTTATATTCACCGTCACAGGTGGCAAAAATAGTGCCCAGCAGCAGCAAATAAAAGCGCCATATCCGCCGAAACTTGGCATAGTCCACATTTCGACCGACAGGCGTGATTTGTGTTCATTTCCAGAATAGCCAAGAATTCAGCGGGAAGCAAGATCGATACAGCACTGTGCAAG
>DATNOW010000386.1:0-3838 GCA_036703515.1 Chroococcidiopsis sp. | reverse complement strand
TCCGGCGCAGGACTAAGGTTGAGCAGTGCTGGCAAAAGCTGCATCGCCTCGGTGGCGTTGGGGCCACCCGCAATTGGCACGAGCCAGTGGTTAAACGTGGTCTGCTCGCGCAGCTTGACCAATACCACCTCACAGGCCGCCTGCCGAATAATCGTGTCTACCGCATTGCCAAAGACGCGCCCTGGCGTGGTTGTGGTTCCCTTCCAGCCCATCACCATCAGGTCGATGTGTCGCTCTTTGATGGTTTCTAGCATGGCCTGAGCGGCATCATGGGCCACCCGAATCTGGGTGTGAACCGGCAATTGTTCCGCCTTGCCAAACTGTTCGGCTTGGCGCAGCAGGCGGCGGCTGAGGGTGGTTTGCACGGTGCTGGTGGCGGGGGTGCTGCCCCGTGGCACCACAATCACGGTCAGGCACTCCAGTTCATACTGGCGATCGCGGGCAATGGCGGCGGCCAGACGCAGCAGCACCGGGGCTGTCTGGGGGTTACTCAGGGGCACGAGCAGTCGCCCACTGCCGGTCGCAGGCGATCGCGTTTGGTAAACCACATAGGACGGTTCGGGCTGCGGGCCAGAGCGCGTCTCGCCGCTAATTTGGTCGGCTTCTGCCCGGATAATATCGGCTCTGGTAATGATCCCCACTAGCTTTTGCCCATCGGTGACGGGCAGGCGGCTGAGCTTAAACCGATGCAGCAAATACAGCACTTGGGTGAGCGGATCATTGGGCACTACGGTCACCGGCTGGGGGGTCATAATGTCCGCCAAGGTTGCCGTTTCGTCGTCGGGAGAATAGCGAGCCGGATCGGCCAGGTCGGTTTGGGTGACGATCCCCACCAGCTTGGCCCCATCGACAACCGGAAAACCCCGATGGTGCGATCGCGAAAATGCTTGCTTGGCCTCTTTTACCGTCATCTGGCACGACAGCGTTTCGACCCGGCGCTGCATCAAATCCGCCGCCTTCAGCTGCGCCCACGGCCCCTTCGTCGGGATCGGGTCTTTGTCTAAGTGAATGCCATTCCAGGCCAAAAGCTGCTTGTAAAAAGACTCACCAGCAATCCGGTCGGCAATCAGATAAGACACCACCGAGCCAATCATCAGCGGCAGCACCAGATTAAAATCCGTCGTGATCTCAAACACCATCACGATCGCCGTAATCGGGCCCCGCGTCACCGCACTAAAAAAGGCCCCCATGCCCGCCAGCGCATAGGTGGTCGGTGAACCAATGCCCGGTGCCATGCCCAGCGGGATGCCCACCGCTAGCTCTAAGGATTGCGCTCCCCAGCCCACCAGATAGCCCAGCGCCGACCCCAAAATCAGCGATGGCGCAAAAATCCCACCAGGCGCGCCCGACCCATAGGCCACCAGGGTAAGGGCAAACTTGACCACAAAGGCCAGCACTGTAATTTGCCAGGTGGCATCCCCGCCGCTGAGAAATTCTTGCAGTCCCGTATTGTCGCGAAACGAGGCTGGCATTGTGGCCGACACCAGGCCGCAGATCAGCCCCGCTAGGGCCACACGCGCCGGCAGCCCGACCCGCAACACGTGGCGGTTGAAATTGAGGCTGAGAAAAATACCCCGGCAAAACAGCGCCCCTAAGACCCCGGCCAACAGCCCTAAGATCAAGAAAAAAGGCACATCTTGCAGCGAAAAAACGGCCCGCGATGCCGTCATCTCTGGGTTGAGCCCCAAACTGCGTCCCCCCAACAGCCGCGACACCACCGCCCCCACAAACGACGCCAAGATGGCCGTGCCCAAGGTCAATCCCGAAAAGTCTCGCAAAAACTCTTCGACCACAAACAGCACGCCAGCAATCGGAGCGTTGAAACCGGCCGCCAACCCTGCCGCTGCCCCGGCTGCAATCAGCTGGCGGCGATATTCGGGCGAGGTTGGAATCCACAAACTCAGTTGGGCGGCCAGGGCTGCGCCGACCTGCACCGTTGGCCCCTGTCGCCCTAAGTTGAGCCCGGCCCCGAGCCCGACGATGACGCTGACGAGCTTAACGACGGCCACCCGCAGGTTCAAGGCAATCGGAATATTGGCCAGGGCGGCCTTTACCTGGGGAATGCCGCTGCCCGCTGCTTCGGGCGCAAACCGCTCGATCAGCCAACCGGTGATCCAGCCGCCGACTAGCCCAAACAGCGGCAGCACCACCCACGCTGGCAGTTGGTAGGAGACTTGCACCCGCCATCCCCCTAGCCCCCCGACCCCATATTTGAGTAAAACGGCCGACAGCCCTGAAACCAGACCAATGACACAGGCCTCAATGATGGCCAGGCGCTTGGAGCGGGCCAGCATTTTGACCAACTGCTTAATTGTTTTGAGAACCATCGCTCAACAAACGCCACACCAAAGGATTGAGACGGGCGGGTTTGAGTTCGATGTCGCACCCCCACCAGACCCTTGCGACAGCACAAATCCTAACTTACCAAGTCCTGCGTCCCGAAAACGGTTTCAATGCCGTTAAATCTGCCGTTTTGCCATAAATTTGCCATAAATTTGCCATAAAAAACTCATCGTCCGGTCAAGCAGGGTTAGGCTGCTTAGCCAGACGAGGGGGAGGGGGATGAATAGGGCAACGGCGACGGCAATAAAGCTGCCGATTGCTTAGTCGTGCTCTAGACGAGCAGATTCTGCCGGATGCTGCCAGGGAAATTTTTTGCGGCGCTTGGCAAATGCTAAATTGCGCGTCTGATGAAAGTCTTCCTGCACCTTGCGGGTGAGGCAACGCGATACTTGGCGGACGATTTGGTTGAGGAGGCGATCGCCTGTGGTTTGTACCAAAGACTTGGGCAACGCCTGGATGAATCGGGGAAACTGAATCGCCACGGTCAAGTCGAGTTCCCATTCTACCTGGGTCATGCGGTGCGGTGCAGCATACCCCGGCTCGGATGGAAACACATAAAGGCTCGAATCAATATCGGTTTCAACCAGCTGTAGGGCGGCCTGAAAATCGACCTCATACCCGGCCCCTTCGTTTTCGGGCAGGGCGATGGTGCGAATTCGGTATACGCCTTTGTCTTGGGGCAATAGGTCAAGCCCAATCTTTGGCTCTACTTCGTAGCCGTAGGAGCCAAAGCGCCCAATCGTCAGCGCATAGCCATTTTCGCCAATGGGGGTTGTCTTCATCGGACGGGCACAGCGGGTAAACCACTCTCGGTGACCATCCAAATATTCTGCCACCGCTTGGGCGGGGGCAAACATTTCCATGCTGCTGTCGTAATGACCCCGAAAATAGGTCAGCTCGCTGGTCGCGTGGCCAGATTCGTCTCCGGCAGATTCGTCGCTGTGGAGCAAAGTATTAGACGCAATGCTAAAGATGGAATTCGAGCTATCAAGGGATGAGTGCTCGGCTGGGTTTGCCTGCATATACACGCGTTCCTGCTTCGGAATTTAACCTAAAAACGTTGTCAGTAGTATGCGATCGCGAATGACAGGTGAATGACTAGATTAAATTCCCCTCGACATAAACCATAGCGGACTCTTGAGGAATAAATCTAGCATAGCGAGCGATTAAAACTTTCACCTGGGCACAGCTTATCCCTAGTGATTTGGGAGTGACCATGCTCGATCTACTGAGAAATCAAGGTTTGGATAAGCTGGAGGATGTCGCACACTGTTTAATTTACGGAGTTTGTTTTACGTATTAACCTGGCGGATCGCTTGGCAGATTAATCTTGCGGATTAAGCTGGCAGATTAGTCTATGGGTCGGAGTTGAGAGCGCTTGCCCTGCTTGAATCCTTGAAGACAAGTTTTTGAAGGCAAGCCCTCTAATTCATACTTGGATTTGGCCAAGACTACTGAGTAGACGACTACAGTCTGAATACAACCTGTTCCTGAT
>DATNOW010000385.1:0-6572 GCA_036703515.1 Chroococcidiopsis sp. | reverse complement strand
CTAAGCCGATCCGATTACTCTATCACGCTCTAATCGAGCGCATTGCTGCTTTAGAGTACAAATTTGCCACGAACTTAAGGCAAGACAGTTTGGTTTTAGACGGGTTTGACCTTGCTGAGGGCAATCGTCTTGGCGATCGCTTCATCGAGGCTGCCGACCACAAACACTGTTGCTGAGCTGAGGTGCTCTTGGGCGTGATGCAGTTGCTCACCCATCAGCCGCACCACTAAGGGGGGTGTAGGGGTGTTGTTGGCCGCACGACGACGCAGATGCGACGTAATCACCTCAACAATGTCTACATAGGAGACGAGATTGCCAATCAGGTTAATCAGCGCCACACGCACCCCTTTTTCGGGCGTAAACAAGTCGAGCGATCGCACAATCTGCGCGTGCAGGGCGCTCGGCGACTGGTCGTGGCGAAATTCGCTGCCTAGGTTTAAAAAATTAGCCGGTTTGCCGCCCGCTTTATACAGCAAATCTAAGGTGGTCATGGTCAGCCCGGCCCCGCTGCACAGCAGCCCAATAGAACCCCCTAGCTCAATTGGGGTTAAGCCCGTATGGGTCAACCCTTGGGACGCGATCGGGCGGGGAATGCGATCGCGCAGCGCGGCCAAATCAGCATGGCGATCTAAGGCGCTATCGTTAGCGGTGACTTTGCCATCGAGGGCCATCAGTTCGCCGTTGGGGCTGACCGCCAGCGGGTTAATTTCCACCAGATCGAGGTCTTTGTGGATAAACAGCCAATACATTTTTTCGAGAATCGAGCTGACAGACTGAATTAGCGGCCCCTCTAGCCCCATTTTGATTGCCAGCCGACGCGCATAAAACGGCGAAAACTCTTGATCGACAATGACCTGCTGCATGTTTTGCACCGCCGATTCCACCTCGATGCCGCCCTGCTGAGAGCCCAGCAGCAGCGGTCGCCGGGAAGATTGGTCGAGCATAATAGCCAGATACAATTCCTGATCGGGATCGTACTTGGCCTCGGCTAGCAGCACTTCGGGATATTGCCCGACAATCGGCAGGTGGAAAATCGCTTGCGCGGCCGCTACCGCATCGATGGTGTTTTCGACAAACCGAATGCCGCCCGCTTTAGCCCGGCCGCCGCTATAAACCTGCGACTTCAACACAACGGGGTAGGGGAGCTTCAGCCCTTTCAGGTCTTTGGCCTGTTCAATCCGCTGAGAGGGCAAGACCGGGATGCCCATCTGTTGAAATAGCTCTTTTGCTTGATATTCCAGTAAATCCATAGTGCCAAAGACGCATCCTGAGGGCGGCCAATACCTTAAAGCTCTGTATTATAAATCTTCGCATCCAGACCTGGCTTGAAGGATATTGCCAAAGAAGCCTTGCCCCCCCGACGTTATCAAGTCGGTAACCCGGCCCAAGGGCACGCGTCGATGCGATCGCGGCCAGAGTAGAACCAGTCATACAGCGGTTCACAACGACGATTAGGGTTTTGTCCCAGAGACCTATCAAGCGCCTATCGAGCGCCTGTCGAGGAACTATCAGGTGCAGGAGAAAAAGAAAATTACCCCTATCGTTACTTTTTTATTTTTTGAAAGTGAGGCGATGCCTCACTTTCAAAGAATAAAATTCTAGTGCGCCTCTCTAATGTGCCTTTCTAGTGCACCTCTTTAGTGCGACCCCAATTTTAGTGCGACCCCAATCTACCGGAATCGCTCATCCCTCAGGCTCGATTAGGGATTGGCCATGACGGCTTTGACAAAGGTGGGATCAATGGTTTGCTTCAGCGTATCGACGGCTGGTGCTTCGGGGATTTGATCTTGACTCTTTAAGAACTGCCCCAAGGCATCCATGTGATCGAGCAGGTAGACGCCGCTATCGGGTTCAGCCAGCATTTTAACGTTGTCTTCAGGGCTGGCAAGACCCACGCCTTTGAGTTCAGTTTCGACCTCTTCGGGCGTTAGCTCTAGCTGCTTACCGGCGATCGCATAGGCTTCATCAGGATTGCTCTTAATAAACTCAATCCCCTTGTAAATGCCGCGCACATAGGCTTCGACCGCCGCCGGATTTTCTTCCACAAATTTGGTGCTAAACAGATACACATCCACAATCGCGGTCGGCATTTTTGAAGTGTCGAAAATAATCCGCCCGTCGGGCTGGGCATCGTTCGATTGCCCCAAGAAAGGCGAATAGGTCACGGCAATCTCGACGCGCCCAGCCTGGTAAGCAGCCGCGGCCGCATCGGGGGTGAGGTTGGTGATGGTAACATCCTTATCGGTCAGCCCGGCTTCTTTTAACACTTGCAGCAAGAAGAAGTGGCTGACGCCGCCAACATCCACCGCAATTTCTTTGCCCTTGAAGTCTTCAATGCTGCCGATGCTGTTGCGGGCCAGAATGCCGTCACCCCCCAGGGAAGTATCTGCGACTTGAACAATCCGAAAATCTTGCCCTTTGGCCGCTAGGGCCACCGCTTCGGAGGTCACGTTATTGACGCCTTCGATCCGCCCTGAGGCAAAGGCGGCATCGCCCTCTGTGCTGCCGCTAAAGACAGTGTGTGAGAGATCTAACCCACCTTCTTTGAAAAACCCTTTTTCCAGGGCAACATAAAGCGGAGCATAACCAATCCAGAGGGTGCTGCCTGTGGTTGCTTTGACGGGTGCCGTAGGCGAGGCTTCAGCTGAGGCTGAGGGAGAACTTTCTGGGGTAGTAGAGGGCTGGGCGCAGGAGTGAAGGGCTAAACCTCCGGCCAAACCGCCCACAAGATAAAGGGCACGACGCCGAGTAACAGGGATCAAGACCATGATGATGATTAGCTCCTCAGAGTGTCAGGCTAGCAGGCTAAAGCAATAGTTAAGCGAATTCTTTGATGGAGAAATGTTAAGCAGCTTACAGTATCGCCTCTAGCGGGATTTGCTCTGGGGAAATTTCTAGGGAGGGGGACGGGGGGCGGGTAAAGGGAAGGGTGGGTGGGTTCCGGGATATACAAAAACTTCATCAATTGAGCGTCAATTAGAAAGCTTTAGCCAAGCCGCACCTGCGCCTCTACCTGCCCCAAAAACACGCTCCTATAGTTGCTGTGAAGGGTACATGCAGTCCCTTACTATTTAGGAGCTCCTTGTGTGATTACGTCCTCCCCTTTGTCTCCTATCCGGCTTTCGTCGACTCCTGCGGTTCCACTCGTTAAAGACATTCTTGGAGACTCAGGAGCCGTTCATCCGGCGGCGACCAGTAAGCTCAAACGCATTATCGATATTGTTGGCGCGGTCTTGGGTTTGGCGATTACGGCAGCGTTGCTGATTCCGGTGGCGATCGCCATCCAGCTCGATAACCCTGGGCCGATCTTCTACAGCCAAATTCGCTGCGGTGTAAAGGGTCGTCCGTTCCGCATTTGGAAGTTTCGCTCGATGATTGTCGGTGCAGATCAGCTACAGCACCGCATCCCCAACCAGGCCAAGGGCAGCCTGTTCAAAAATCACAATGATCCACGAGTAACGCGGGTAGGGCGCTGGCTGCGGCGCACCAGTCTAGATGAACTGCCCCAGTTTTGGAATGTCCTCTGTGGCGAGATGAGCCTGGTGGGTACTCGCCCGCCCACGGTTGCAGAGGTGATGCGCTACACTCCGCTTCATGCCCGTCGGCTACACGTCAAGCCAGGCATTACGGGAGAATGGCAAACCCACGGTCGTTCTAAAATCGACGATTTTGAAGCGGTTGTGGCGATGGATCTGGCGTATCAGACGAAGTGGTCTGTGGGCTACGATCTCTGGCTGATTGCTAAAACCATTGCGGTGGTGTTGCTCAAGGACGGGGCCTACTAACGCACCCAGCTCTGAGCTTGATCACCAAAACAAAGATTACTAAAACTCACTAAAACCGAAAAGCGATCGCCTCTCATCGAGGCGATCGCTTTTCGCTATGAGCTTTTCGGTATGCGCTTTTTGGTATGAGCCGAATCTAGGCTGCTGGGGGTTGCGGCTATTGAGCTTGCAGGTTCACAACGGGTGCCTGAGTGGCATCTTGCAAATTAAACAGGGCTAAAATCTGGGCCCACTCCTGGGGATGGTTGGTGCGATTTTGCACAAGCTGGGTCACGGTTTCATACCAAATATCGTAATTGGCGTAGACCGCATAGCGATCGCCTGCTGCGGTGGCCGATAGCTGTTGACTCAGCTGCGGGTCGGGCGCAACCCGCTCTACCCAGCCCGAAACATACAGATCATTTGCTAACTGATCGGGGCGATCGAGTACCGCAAAGAACCAGTTGTAGCTTTTGCCTGTCTCCAGCGGGGGGAGCGTCTCTGGCAAGCGGAAGCTAACGATTCCGGCGGTGTTGGGTAAAGGTACCGAAATCGGGGCATCTAAGACAGGGATTTGGTTTTCGTCAAGCAGCATAAACTCGGCCGTACGTGCGGCGGGCACGACCCCCGAGGCATCGGGCACTGGTGCGGAGACATAAAACCAAAAGGTAGGATAGGCTTCGGTGGTCGAGCCAATGTTGCTGGCGGGCATTAACGCCACCAAATTGCGGTCGTTGATGGTCGCACTGCGAATCGCTCCGCCCCGAGCCCGCCCAGACGCATTGCCCTCAGCCCGCGTCCGGCTAAAGAGTGACTGGATCCGGTCGGTGATAGACTGCGCATGGGCCGCTGGCACTACCACGAGGGATGCGGTAGAACACAGCACAGAGCAGGCAAGTAAGAAGCTGAAATAGCGGGTGAACATGGCTGTTAAAAATTCGACAACTAGGGTAGAGGCACTCAAGTGATCGGGCGAGGGGCGGCGATGGTTGCAAGATGGGCGATCGCCATCGCACGATGATTCCGCCAAGAAATGAAACGCCGGACGAGTAGGGGTAGATACATCGGATCTGAAAAGGTTCCCGCAAAAATATAATTTGCTGAAACTACTGAGTGGCGATACCAGTCTGAGCTAAAGCGTTTGACCCAGGTAGATCCCACAGTTTCCTATGCTGATTCCTATGCTGAAATATTAGAGCGCAATAGTATCAAGCTGCCATGCCGGAATCGCGTCGCGTGCTGCACTCGTGATGCACTATCGACCCAGATGGCAAAGTTTTGAAGCAAGCATTGTAATACAACCGATAGCTAAGCACAATGCTAACGTGAGATCGATTCAACCTGGGGCAAACCGTTAGAGGCTGTCCTTGTTTTCAGGCTACAAGTCAGGCGCTTGCTTGAACGGCAGATCCTGGTTGAGGGACTCGATTTCCTGCTGCTCCATGCGATTGACCTCGCCCATATAGGCCCGCAAAATTTGGGTTAGGCGTGGATCATAAAATCGGTGCAGCGAATGGTTGGGGGTCGCCGGGAAGCCACGACGCTTTTTGTGTCGCCCGCCCGCCCCAGGGTCAAAGGTCTGAATACCATTGGCGATCGCCCATTCAATCGGCTTGTAGTAGCAAGTCTCAAAGTGCAGATTGTCAAACTCTTGCAGCGCGCCCCAGTAGCGCCCATAGAGCTGATCGCCTTTGGTCAGGCAAAACGACATGCCAATGGGGCGCTGTTTGTGTTCACTGCCAGGGCCACCGTCGCTCTCTCCGTAGACGGCAAACACCACAATTCGGTGACAATAGCGCGGATAAAGCTGTTCAAAAAACTTGCGCGTCAGGTATTTGCTGCCCCACCAGCCAAACTTATCGCAGGTGTCGCTATAAAAGTCATACACCTGTGACAGCAGCGCCTTTGACAGCGCATCGCCTGTCAGTGCTTCGAGGCGCAACCCTGCATTGCTGACGGCTTTACGCTCGCGTTTAATATTGCGGCGCTGGTTGGCATTAAAGATTTTGAGGTAATCTTCAAAGTCACGAAAGCCTTGATTTTGCCAAATATAGCTGTGGTGCAGCCAGGTTGAGAAACCATGGCGCTCCATCACCTGCCGCCACTGGGGATCGGCATATAAAAAGTTGCAGCCTGAAATTTGATTGTGCAAGCAAAACCGATCAATTGCTGTCACCATCAGCTCGGTGATGGAGTCTTCATCTTCGCCGGGGGCAATCAAAAATCGGTAGCCTTCGGCGGGGGTGAAGGGCGACATCCCCATCATTTTGGGGTAATAGTCTATGCCTAGGCGGTTGGCTAACTCAGCCCACTGGTGGTCAAAAACAAACTCGCCGTAGCTGTGACCTTTGAGATAAAGCGGGGCGGCGGCGATCAGGGTGCGATCGCGCCAGAGGGTAAGGTGGTTGGGCAACCAGCCCGTTTTGGCAGCGACGCTGCCCGAGGTTTCCATGAGATTGAGCCAATCCCATTCCAAAAAGGGCGTTTTTAATGGGAGTGCGAGCGCATCCCAAGCCGCCTGTGGAATATCGGCCAATTTGTTGGCCCACACGACCGAATAGCCTGGCTTAATCTGTTCCTCCATGGGGGTCTGACGCGTGAGGGGTAAGCGGGATCGGAGAGACCAGCAAAGTCTTCTGTTGATAGCGTAGTCTAGTCTTTCTAAATTTGCAGGTTAAATTTGCAGGGTGTTTGGGCGATAACTCAAGAAAACATTGGGGAGCGTAGTCGTCCCTCTGCCGCTGGGAGGAATTAGCCCTTTCCCCTGAACCAAACCATGATTGCTTTGTAGAATGGGTCTACCCCCTC
>DATNOW010000384.1:0-4246 GCA_036703515.1 Chroococcidiopsis sp. | reverse complement strand
GGTTTGCCTGCGCCCATCGGGTTGCGGTTGACTTGGGGCTTTAACCGTCGTCTTAGGAGATCTCTGCGCAAGATACTACCCGCTAGCTTCGACTTCGCTCAGCTAGCTTGCACCCTGAGCGAAGTCGAAGGGTAGAATCTTTCCTCGGAATTGCCTTCACTAGCTCACCCACTTAACTGGCACCATCAGCCAGTTGCTCAGTTCGTTGGCGAGCCAGTCAATTTCTGACTCGCTCATAAACTGCTTGGCGTTTAGGTCATAGCTCCAGTTGGCGGCACAGAGGGCCAGCTGTTCACCGGATACCTCTAGCTTTTTGAGTTCGCGTCGCTGGGCCACAAGCCGCTGCCGACACTGCCAGCCAAACAGTCGTTCTCCTAAGATCAATTTTGATTCATCAATGCTGAGCTGGAGCTGGGTGAGCCCGTGGGGGATCAGCACCTCCAGTGAGGTCGGCTCTTTGGTCAACAGCACTTGGCTGCCGTTGGGTTGGGCGGGCGGCAGCATCGCTGGCGTGTCGTTGGGGTCGTGCTCTTGGAGCGATCGCAGCGCTTGCTGGGCCCTAGAAAACCGGCGGGCCAGCACGGGCGTCACCAGTTGCCCCAACCATTGGCTGAAGCCAGAACTGAGGTAGACATCCTGCTCAAAATCAATGTGAAAGCTGCGATGGGGCAGTCGGGCGGGATCGGTGCCAGTGAGCAGGTGAACCAGGGTCACCCCCAAGCTATACAGATCTGACGCCCGCGTTGCCCTGCCAGCGGCCTGTTCGGGAGCGGTGTAGCCGTAGGTGCCGATCACGGTGTAAGACCCCTCGGGCGGCATCGCAAAATTTTGAGCCGATTCAAAATTGATCAACGCGACTGATTCCAGTGGGTCATCGCTAGTGCCGGTCAACAGAATGTTGCTGGGCTTGAGGTTGCGGTGGATGATCGGCGGTTCGCAATCGTGGAGATCTGCCAACACCTGGAGGGCGCTGGTGGCAATTTTGCGCGCCTCGGCTTCGCTGAAAACATGCCCTGCGTTGAGCTGGTCTTGCAGGGACTGACCGACGATGTAGCGGTAGACCAGGGCAAACCCCTGGCCATCGCTCAGATTGAGCGCAAAGCTATCGATGTAGGTAGGGATGGCCGAATGCTGCATTGATTGCAGAATGGCGGACTCCCGCTGCAATAGTTTTAAGTCGGCTGAGGGGCCATCGTGGCGGCTAAAGGAAAGCTTGATCACCACGCGCTCTTGGGTGAATAAATCCCAGGCAAGCCAGGTGGCCTTGCCTACTCCGCGCCCAAGCTGTACCTGTAGCTGATAGCGATCGCCTAGTATCCGTCCTGACATATGGCTACTCCAACGGTGTTGGCGGTGCTGCATCGTCAACACCTGCCTAATTCTGCTTTCGGTCAGACTCAGTGCTTTTCCGGATTTGCCCATCACAATTGGGAATAGTCACTAGGTGAGCAGATCGCTCCAACCGCTAAAGCAACACTTTTTTGACCGGCTCTGCTTTTTGACCGGTTCTGCTTTTTGACCAGTTGTACGAGTAAAGAAACACTGGTGCGAGTTGCTGCCAATGCCGCCGTCCTCATAGGCGATCGCCGTTGCCAATGGCGATTGGTTGGGGACGTTAATGCCAAAGCCCTTGCAGTATGAATCGATATCATGGCAAACCCAGAACAGCTTTCCCGACTGCGACAGGGAGTTCAAGCTTGGAATGAGTGGTACCAGACTCAGCCCGTTGCGATCGATCTGAGCCGCGCCGATTTATCCGGTGCGCTGTTGCCGCAGATTAACTTTACGCAGTGCGATTTAAGTGAAGTAAATCTCAGCAACGCCAACCTATCCGGCGCAATTTTCAGTCAAGCGATTTTAGTCGATACCAATTTGAGCGGCGCAAACTTAAGAGTGGCTGCATTTGTCGAAGCGTATCTTAGCGATGCCAATTTTACTGGCGCTTGTCTGCTTGAGGCGGACCTACAAGACGCCATTCTCAATGGAGCCTGTTTTGAGCGGGCTGACCTATCGCGATCGCACCTAGGGCGAGCGATTTTAGAACAAGCCAATTTTCATGCTGCCAACCTCAAAGAAGCAGATTTGAAATATGCCGATTTGACGCTGGCCGTTCTCAAACACGCGAATCTTAGCCTAGCGAATTTCAGCCATGCCACTCTCAGTGCCGCTGACCTAAGTGACGCCGAATTGCGCTGGACTAACTTAAGCAATGCCGACCTGCGCCGCGCCAGCCTGCAACGGGCCAACTTAAACTTGGCCAACCTGCAAGATGCAATCTGTTCGCACTGTGACTTGAGCGATGCGATTTTGAGTTTGGCCGACCTCCGCCGGGCAAATCTCAGCGGAGCCAATTTGCGCGGGGCTAACTTGATTGGTGCAGATTTGAGCGGGGCTAACTTAAGCCATGCTGATTTGTCGCAGGCCGAATTGATTGGCACCAATCTCAGCGGTGCTAATCTGGACGACGCGATTTTAGATGGGGCGAATATCAACGGGGCCAGTCTGAACCAGGCCAACTACAGCGAGCAAGCCTTTGAAACTTTAACAGAGGTGAATTTAGAAGAAACCCTGATTGAACCCTATGGGCAAAGTCGGGCAGACTCTGCGGCAGGAAGCGTCGATGTGGGCTCTGCCCATCGCTTAACGATGCGCCCCGGTATGGTGAATGCCAATGGGGTGAATTACTAATGGGGCGAATTAGTTACTAATGGGGTGAATGCCAGCAGGGTGAATGCCAACAGGTTGCGATCGCTCTCCGCGAATCTACGTGTTTTTTTCATGGTCTTCTTTAACATCTTCACGATATTCCGATAGCCGTCTGATTTCTAATGCGGTTAGGCTGTAGCGAGTGCTCTCTCTATTCAACCGATTACTGGTTTGCTGTGGATGCAACAGTTCATAGGAAACATGCAGGAAACGGTTGGAAACGCATCTACCTAGACTGAGCGGTTGACTGTATCGGTTTCGAGGAGTGTTGATCCTTGCAGATTCAGGATTCCAGTCTGGTTAAATCCCCTAGTCCGGTTACGCCGCGCTGCGCCAGTGTGCCTGTGCGACGAGGGTGGCGATCGCTCTATCAATGGGTCGAACGCTTTAGCCCTGAAGTCAGCATCAGCAACAAAATTTGCTGGGGCTATGGCATTGCCATTGGCATTGCGGTCTTAGGCACAACGGTAGGGCTGGCGATTGGCAACCACTATCAGCGCGAGGCGCGTCAGCAGCTTAACAGTGCCCGGCGACAGGCTACTCTGTTGACCCAGCTACAGGTGATGGTGGCAGATTTTCGCCCCGAACGCGAATTTATTCCCGTGCTGCGCGACGAGAGCCGGTTTCAAGCGGCGCGTGCCGAATTTACCGAGCGGGTGGAGCGGGCGGAGCGGCTGATCGAAAAAATTCAGCTGTCTTCATCGAACCGAGACCTAAGGACGCTACAGCCGTTCATGACTGCCTTAGACACCCAGCTTGAGAGTTATACGCTGTCGCTGGAGGCGCTTTTAGCCGACATTGACCCCAATGCTCTGATGGATAGGGACGTTGAAGTGATCCAGCGATCGCTAATCGACTTTATCAACGGCCCGGCCTATCTCAAGCTATTTCGCTATTCTGATGAGCTGACCACGCTGATTGATGCCGCCGAGCAGCAAAACCGTCGGGCCGAGACAACGCTGACCTTGGCTGAAAAGCTGCGCAATCGCATTATTGTCGGCAGCATGGTGCTCTCGATGGCGATCGCGGCCTTGATGGCCCTCTACACCAGCCATGCGATCGCCCGCCCGATCAAAGCCGTAACGCGTGTAGCGCAGCAGGTGACCGAAAATGCCGACTTTAGTTTGCAAGCTGAGGTTAACACCACCGATGAAGTCGGGGTTTTGGCCAATTCTTTAAATCAGTTGATCGAGTGGATGGCGCTTTATACCAACGAGCTAAAAGAAACCCAAACGCAGCTGATTCAAACCGAAAAAATGTCGAGTTTGGGGCAGATGGTGGCCGGGATTGCCCATGAGATCAATAACCCCATCAACTTTATCTATGGCAACCTCAGCCATACCCAAACCTATGCCGAAGATTTGATGAGGCTTGTGCAGCTTTACCAGCGCGACTACCCCCACTCTACCCCCGACGTGCAGGCCTTACTCCAAGAGATTGATTTAGAGTTTATCAGCCAAGATTTGCCGTGTTTGCTGTCGTCGATGAAGATGGGCACCGAGCGCATTCGCCAGTTGGTGTTGACATTGCGCAACTTTTC
>DATNOW010000383.1:0-2772 GCA_036703515.1 Chroococcidiopsis sp. | reverse complement strand
ACGCCACCCACCGTTAAGCCGACCTGCTGGGCGCTGCCCCAGAGATATTTGGCTGTGGCGATCGCGGCTTCATCGTCGGTGGTGACGAGATAGGCAGCCACGCGGCTGGGGTCGGCGATCGCCGCTTTGCCTTGGTCTAATAGATTGGTGGCCTGGTTAGCCGACGGTTGGTTAAATAAATCGCCCGACCAGCTCACGTTAAGCACCGCCCCAGCGATCGGCTGCACCAGGGGCGATATGGTTTTCCACAGGTCAGACTCATTAACCACCTGCCGAAAGCGGCGCAGATACCAGCTAATAATCTCTGGCATGCCAAACATCCGCAGGGTGGCTTGGTCGCCCGGGCCGTCGTAGACAATCACGTCGTAGTCGCCGCTGGCATCAAATTCGCGAATGGCGTTCAGCGCCAAAGCGCTATCCATGCCTGGCAAAATCCCTAGCTCTTGCCCGTAGACATTTTTGAGCAGGGGGTTACGCAAATATTCTGCTTCTTGGCGTTTGACCATCTCCCAGTTGCGCTCTAGCAACACGGCTGCTTGAAACTGCACAGCCTGGAGATTGGGCGCGATCGCCTGGGGATCGGCGGACAGCGGCGCACCCAGCAGCAAGCCAAAGGCCGGGCTTGGATCTTGCCCAGCCAATAATACACGCTTGCCCTGGGCGGCAAATCGCTTTGCCGTGGCGATCGCAATGGTCGATCGCCCCGTGCCGCCTTTACCCAAAAACGTCAAAATCAAGCTCATTGTGACGCTTCTATCTCATCTTCAAAAAACCACGTTGAAAACTTGTCATCAAACCGCACAACGTAGCCAACGCCGCTACCGTCGGTCATTTTGTAGTCTTGCACAACCCCAAATTGACCCAGTTTTTTGACAACTTCGTCAGGAGCTTTGTCTCTTAAACGCCGAACTCGAACCTTTTGACCGATTTCCATCGCCACTCTAACCAACGAACAAACAATGCTCAGTGTATCAGTGTCTTGGTATCGTTTGAGCGGGGAATGATGGCGACCTGCGATTGATTTTTACGAGAACCGGCCCTGCGCTCTATTAAATCTAGCAATCGAGAGCCGATTATGCCTTGGCAGGGGCAAGTTTTCCCTCTATCATTTCAAAGCCTGAAGGCTAATTTCAAAGCCTGTACGATCCCTCTTTGGGATATTCTTGTCCAAATCTGTTTCTAGATCTACGCTCAAATCTGCGTCCAAATCCGTTTCCAGATCCGTTAAGAGTGCGCCATGACCACCATTAAGCTCCGACTGTTGGGACTGATTCGGCAAGCCAAGCAACCGACGCTTTCGGTGCGGATGATGTGGATTGGGCTAGTGATTACGGCGATTTTTGTCGGGCTAGCGCTGCTCAGCCCGCTGCTGCAGTCGTGGGGTTGGCTGCAAGACCCGCTAGAGTCGCTGTCAAACCCGATTCACCAAGCGCCCTCCGGCGAGCATTGGTTTGGCACGACCCGCCAGGGCTATGATGTATTTTCGCGCACCCTGTTTGGCACGCGAGCGGCGCTGCAAGTGGTGGTCTTGGCGACGATTTTGAGTGTGTTTGTAGGGGTGCCCTTGGGCATGGTCAGCGGCTATCTGGGCGGCAAGCTAGACCGGGTGCTGCTGTTTTTGATGGATACGATCTATACGCTGCCGGGGCTATTGCTGTCGGTGACGCTGGCCTTTGTGGTTGGTCGAGGCGTGTTTAATGCGGCGATCGCCCTGAGCATTGCCTACGTGCCGCAATATTATCGGGTTGTGCGCAACCACACCGTCAGCGTCAAAACCGAGCTATTTGTGGAAGCGGCCCAGGCAATGGGGGCGTCTCCCTGGCGCGTGCTGAGCAAATATTTGTTTATGAACGTGATCCAAAGCGTTCCGGTTTTGTTTACCCTTAATGCGGCCGATGCGGCATTGACCTTGGGCGGTTTGGGCTTTTTGGGATTGGGTTTGCCTGACCAAACTCCCGAATGGGGCATTGATTTGCGGCAGGCCCTGGATGCGCTGCCGACGGGCATTTGGTGGACGGCATTGTTTCCTGGGCTGGCGCTAACCACGCTGGTGACAGCGCTATCGCTGGTAGGGGAAGGCTTAAACGAGTTTGTCAACCCGCTGCTGCGACGTGAAAACTGGCGCTAGGGCTGGGGAATGGTCAGAATAGCAGTTCAGTTAGCAATCCAGTCAGCAATCTAGTCAGCAATCCAGTCAGTAATCCGAACAGCAGCAATCCGAACAGCAGCGCAGCAAGCAATGGGGCTATGGGTGTGAAGTGGCGAAAAAATCCGGGACTGCAAGCGGCCCTGATCGGGGCGATCGCCTTCTTGGTGATTGGGCTGGTGCTCAATCTGCATCGCTATTACACCTTTTATGCTTCTTACGACCAGGGCATTTTCAACCAGTTATTTTGGAATACCATACACGGTCATTGGTTCCAAAGCTCTTTGTCGTCTAACCTGTCGACCAATGTAGTGCATGCAGGTGAGGTGCCCGATGTTGCCTACCGTCGCCTCGGGCAGCACTTTACGCCCGCGCTACTGCTGTGGGTGCCGCTTTATGCGCTGTTTCCTTCACCCGTGACGCTGACCGTGTTGCAGATGGTGCTGCTGACGGCGGCCGGGGTAGTGCTCTATGCCCTGGCGGCCCACCGGTTACATCCGGCGATCGCGGCTATGATTGCCCTCAGCTTCTATGGAGCGAATACGGTCATTGGCCCGGCCTTGGGCAACTTCCACGACCTCTGCCAAGTGCCGCTGTTTGTATTTGGGCTGTTGCTGTCCCTCGAA
>DATNOW010000382.1:0-4641 GCA_036703515.1 Chroococcidiopsis sp. | reverse complement strand
ACCAATGCGGCCAAGCCTGTAATTGTGTCGATGGGCAGCTTGGCGGCCTCAGGCGGCTACCAGATTTCGACCTACGCGACCAAAATTTTTGCCTCACCGACGACGATTACTGGCTCGATTGGCGTGTTCGGGCTGCTGCCCAACGTGCAGCAGTTGGCCAACAATAACGGCATCACCTGG
Organism: Chroococcidiopsis sp.; assembly: GCA_036703515.1. Lineage (GTDB taxonomy): Bacteria > Cyanobacteriota > Cyanobacteriia > Elainellales > Elainellaceae > DATNOW01. The sequence continues at coordinate 4,461 of DATNOW010000382.1, read as the reverse complement.
GATGTGGTGAAAACGGGGCGTCTGGCGGATGGTGAGACGATTTCCCGCCCTAAAACTCCAGAGGAGCTGGCGATCGCCCAAAAGATTGTCGATCAGATCTACGACGACTTTATCAGCAGCGTGGCAACGTCGCGATCGCTACCCAAAGCGAAGGTAAACGAAATCGCCCAAGGGCGTGTGTGGTCGGGGCTAGAGGCCAAAAAGTTAGGTTTGGTGGATGAGCTAGGGGGGCTAGAGGCGGCGATCGATGAAGCGGTGAAGGCGGCTAAGCTGGGTGATGAACGTTGGCAGATCGACGAATATCCTGTGCTGCGCACCTTTGAGCAACAGGTGGTGGCGCGCTTGTTTGGCAGTGAGCTGCTGCCCCTATCGGCGGCGTCGCGCGATCCGCTGAATGTGCAGCTGCTGCGCCTGCGGGCCGATCTCGAAACGCTGCGATCGCTCAACGATCCCCAGGGCATCTATACTCGTTTGCCCTTTAATCCCTGGATTGATTAAGGGGGGGGAATTAAGGGCGCACATCGGTGTGCCCCTACCCAACAATTAAGGGCGCACATCGGTGCGCCCCTACGGGGAACTGGGTTTATGGGATTAGCGCTGGGCGTTTAGCCTTCGCCGGCCAAAATTTGCGGCACTTTAAAGAACTCTTCCTCGCGATCGGGGGCAGAGTCGAGGATGGCTTCGCGGTTGGCAAAGGGCTGGAGCGCATCAGGACGGGTGACGTTGCTGACGTCAATGGCCCGCGTCGTCGGATTGACGTTGCTGGTATCGAGTTCGCTGAGCTGCTCAAAGTAGTCGAGGATGCTGCTCAACTGAGTGGTCAGCTGCTCTTCTTCTTTGGGGGTTAGCTCTAAACGAGCGAGGTGGGCTACTTTTTGGACTTGTTCGCGATCCATCATAAAAATAACGGGTGAGTCTATGGGTGCACCGATCTAGAAGAATACGTCGATCTTCATGCGGCCGGTGGTTTTGAGCCAGTTTTGGGCTTCGATGTAGTTGTTGGGCGCGAGGCGGATGGCGCGCTGCCAAAACTCGGCGGCTTGGTCAAATAGCTGGTTGGCTTCTTCGGTCTTACCGGCTTCCTGCTCTTGTTCGCCCAGGTAGTGGTAGATTACGGCCAAGTTGTTGAGCGCTTGGGGCATACGGGGGTTGAGCTCTAGGGCTTCTTCGTAGCGGGCGATCGCCTGATCGTGTTCACCATTGCTAGCGTGGATCAGCCCCATATTGTAGAGCACATAGCTGCGATCGTAGGGGTCTTCCTCTAGGGTCAGAGCCTCTTCATAGTTGGCCAACGCTTCGGCATATTCGCCCTCTGCCTGTGCCGACATGCCATCGCGATAGTAGGCAAAGGCTTCCTTGGAGGCTTTGTTGGTCGGCAACACCTTGAGGATCAGGTCTGCCATGACGGTAAACGTCTTATCGATAAAGTTATCGTTGCGCTGAGTCCTGGGCATAGTTGGGGTGTAATGTCGGGTGGTCTTAAAGGGCGTTGCTGAATAGTGTGGGTTTTCCCATGACTCAGTGTAGCGCTGAATGCGCCGGGCCATTGCGATCGCGATCGCATCCCGTTACTCCCTGTTACTAATGGAGATCTCTGGGGGAATCCTTGGGGGAATCTCTATGGGAATCGCTGGGGGAATTCTTGGGGGAATCTGGGCGGGTTTGAGGCTGACTCAAAAACCAAACTTCTATACTGGTAGATGGAAGTGTTCCGTTTCATGAGGGTGAGGCATGGCTCCCGATTCGACCATCATGCAGGCTGTAGAGGCGTTAGAATATCGCGTCACGCCTGGTGATGTTGCTTCTCAGGTGGGAATTGACATCAAACTTGCCGAGCAAGGGCTGCTCGTTTTGGCATCCGAGGCCGGCGGACATCTTCAGGTGTCTGAGAGTGGCGAGATCGCCTACCTGTTTCCGCCCAATTTTCGCACCGTGCTGCGCAGCAAATATTTTCAGCTCCGTCTGCAAGAGTGGTGGAGCCGAATTTGGACGGTGCTGTTTTACCTAATCCGGATTTCGTTTGGCATTCTGCTGATTGCGTCGATTGTGCTAATCATCGTCACCATCACCATTTTGCTGATGGCGATGAACTCTAGCCGCGATAATGATGACGATCGCGGTGGCGGCGGTGGCGGTGGTGGCGGCATTTTCTTGATGCCCCGGATGTGGTTTGGGCCAGACCTCTACTGGATGTTTTATCCAGACTATTCCACCCGTCGCTCTGAGCGTCGTCGCCCCAGCCGCGATGGTTCAGCGCCGCAGATGAATTTCTTGGAAGCGGTGTTTTCCTTTTTGTTTGGCGATGGCAACCCCAATGCCGATCTAGAGGAACGTCGCTGGAAGGCGATCGCCAGGGTGATTCGCAACAACAAGGGGGCGATCGCCGCTGAGCAGATTGCGCCCTATCTCGACACGCTGGGCAGTGGCTTTGACCAAGAGTATGAAGACTACATGCTGCCGGTGCTGACGCGCTTTAACGGCCGTCCTGAAGTCAGCCCCGACGGGCAGATTATTTACCACTTCCCCGAACTCCAGGTGATGGCCTCTGAATATCAGAGCAAGCCCGTGCCCGCTTACTTAAAGGAAGCGCCGTGGCGGTTTAGTGAAGCGGGCTCTGGGCAGCTTACCCTAGCGGCCGGTTTAGGGGTGCTCAACCTGGGTGGGGCGATCGCCCTCGGCTGGCTGCTGGGTGACGGCACGCTGGCGGCTGAGATCGGCGGCTTGGTGGCGTTTGTCAGCGCGATCTTTTGGGTGCTGTTGGGCTATGGCGCGGCCTTTTTGGCGGTGCCGTTGGTGCGCTATCTGTGGCTAAAGCAGCGCAATGCCAAGGTCGAAAAACGCAACAACCAGCGGGCTGAACGGGCCGAGTTGCTCAACCAGGCCGATGAAACCATCGTCAAGAAGCTAGACTACGCCCGCCAGTTTGCGGCGGAAACGGTGATTGACGCTTCGGACTTGGCCTACACCACCGAGAAAGATCTGACCGAGCAAGAGCTGCTGCGTTCTGACAAGATCGACGAAGAGTGGCGGCAGCGGCTGGAAGGATCTAGTTCTTCCTAGTTAGCAAGCGTAGGTTGGGTAGAACGTAGTGAAACCCAACAGGTTTAAGGCTTTTGTTGGGTTACGCTGTTGCTAACCCAACTTACTAGCCTAGTTAACAAGGGTAGGTTGGGTAGAACGTAGTGAAATCCAACAGATAAAAGGCTTTTGTTGGGTTACGCTGTCGCTAACCCAACCTACTAGCTTACTGTTAGGTGCAAGCCTAGATCGCGATCGCCTTACCTACCTTATAGGTCACGAGGCTGAGCCCAGATATCGAGTATTCCAGCTCTTCCCACGACCACTGGGGTGAGTTGACCTGCTTGTAGGCGGCCTCTGTGACCAAAATTTCGCCCGAGCGGGCCAGATCTTCCCCTAGCTTGGAGGCGAGGTTCATCTCATTGCCAAACATATCGTGCCCTTCGATCATCAGCAGTTCGCCGTAGCCAATGCCGACGCCGACATGCAGATCGAGGGTGTCGGGCAGCCCCGAATTAACGGCCGTTAGGCTTTGGTTGATGTCGAGGGCGGCTTCGATGGCGCAGTTGACCTCAGGGAAGATGGCAAAAATATTGTCGGCGTCTTGTTTGACCATCATCCCCTGGTGCTGCTCGATCACAGGGATGGCGATCGCACACAGGCGGCGCAGGGCGGCCAAGAAATGGATAATGCTATAGCGCTGGGTGAATCGCGAAAACCCGGCCATGTCGAGCACCATTAGGGCATGGGTTTCGGCAAAGCGATCGCGAATTTTGGCATCAATATCGGCGGCTTTTTCGGGATGCTCGTTGCGCAACTGCAACAAGCGATCAAATTCTGCCTTGGTATTTTCTTTGGTGTTTTGCAGGGGCATGATGGGGTGAGTGGGGGCGTGAGGATGGAAACTCCGCCAGGGGCAAGGCTGGGAGCGGTTTAGGCTAGTGGTATGGGCGTAAGCCGCTTAAACCAGGGGCTGCAAGTGCTGCACCAGTTGGGGCGCGGTGCGCACGCCTTCAATGCGATCGACGGGCTGGCCGTGCTTAAACAACACCAGCGTCGGCAAGGCCTGGATCTGGTAGCGCGAGGCCAGCTCTGGATAATTTTCGGTGTTGATCTTGACGACCCGCAGGCGATCGCGCATTTGGGCATTCACCTGTTCTAAAATCGGTGCCATCATCTGGCATGGGCCACACCACGGGGCATAAAAGTCGACGAGTAGGGGCACATCGGAGCCAGAAACCAGTTCCTGAAAACTGCCAAACTGTTTCTTGGTAGCCATAAAGCCTCAGATAGGAATTAAGCGTGGGGCTCTGTGAAGCCCGCCGCAAAAAGGGGTATTACCCCCTATGCTAGTGCAGATTTTTGTGGGGCGCGCCGAACGTTCAAATGCCTTAACAGGGTCACAAATGCCGTAAGATAATCGAGCGGATTAGCGAGGGCATT
>DATNOW010000381.1:0-3896 GCA_036703515.1 Chroococcidiopsis sp. | reverse complement strand
TTTGGGTTTTTAACTTTGGGTTTTTAACTTTGGGTTTTTAACTTGAGTTTTTATTAAATTCACAGTCCTCGGTCTTGCTGTCCTCATCGTCTACACGCTCGAATTCATGCTAGAAACGCCCTTGGGCTGGGTTTTATTGTTAGGTGTCGGCACCTTTACTGGGATTTTGTCGGGTCTATTGGGCATTGGCGGCGGGCTGCTGATGGTGCCGATTTTGACGTTTTTTGGGGTGCCCCTGGTGGAAGCGACAGCCACCAGCCTGATTGGGGTATTTTTGAGTGCGCTGTCGGGCAGTTACCAAAACCTGCGTACTGGCTCATTAAACTGGCGCGTCTCGCTGATGCTGGCGCTGTTTGGTATTCCGACGGCCCAGTTGGGAGCTTGGTTGGGCGATCGCCTCCCCGATGGGCAACTGTCTCTGGCCTTTGCTGGGCTGCTGGTCGTCACCATGTATTTGATGGATTTGCGCCAGCGGCTCAAGCGCCAAGAAGCCAGGCGATCGCCCGATCAGCCCGATCAGCCTGCCCCTGCGGAGGTGCCCACCGCCCACTCTACGCCACTCTTGCCGACGGCCGGCATTGGGCTATTAGCCGGAATTTTGTCGGGGCTATTTGGCGTTGGCGGCGGCGTGGTCATGGTGCCGTTGCAAATGCTGCTGCTGAGCGAGTCGATTAAATCGGCCGTCAGAACTAGCCTAGGGGCGATTGTGGCGATCGCCATTTCAGGGTTAGCCCAACATGCTTTGAATGGCAACGTATTGTGGATTCCCGGCATTTGCCTGGGCTTGGGGGGAATCATGGGAGCGCAGGCGGGCACTCGACTGCTGCCGCGTCTGCCCGACCAGTGGGTCAATCTGCTGTTCCGGGCTTTTTTGGTCGCCCTCGCCATTTATATGGTGGCGCGCGTCGTCCGCCCTTAGCGCAAGAGATTTTAATGTTCTGTAGCACTTTCATAATCCTGCATGGCTAGCGGCTTTTGCTGCTGCACCTAGGCAACGAAAGCGGCATCATCCGGGGCATCTTGGCGAGACTGTCCTGATCCAAGGCCGGAAATCCGTAATCAGTGATCAGAACCTCTGATTATGGATTTCGCCAATGTCGCTTCTTTTGCCCCTTTCGCTGACCAGCTTTTTACTGCTCTCGCTGACGCTGCTTCAACACAAAAGCAGCTCTGATTCGACCTCTGCCACTGGACATTCCCTACCATTCGGTGCGATCGCAAACGATCACGACGCCAGCATCCGTCCCGCCCTGCCGACCGACTTCTTTCACCGGGGTAGCGGTCGCTGTGCGCCTGACCCGTGCAGTTAATTTGCAAGCAAACCACGGTTAAAGCGCAAGCAAACCACGGCTAAAGCGCAAGCAAACCACGGCTAAAGCGCAGTTCAACCGCAGCTAAACCTATGGAAATTATACGGATCTGACTAAAATCGCGTAGAATCAAGCCATTCCCCATCAATCAGAGATAAATCTTTTAATGAATCATGATGCGCAGACAAACGTCCGCGTATCATACATCGACAAGATTTGCACTAATGAGTACATTAGTAATCTGGTCTCGATCCATAGACCTTGACAGCTAGATCCTGACTAGCTCCACCCACCCTGTAATAGTTACTCCCAAAATGACTAAGGACATCGATCTGATCAAACGCCTCAGCCCCAGCGCAATGGATCAGATCATGCTTTATCTGGCCTTTAGCGCGATGCGTACCAGCGGCCACCGCCATGGTGCATTTTTGGATGCGGCGGCTACAGCAGCTAAATGCGCCATTTACATGACCTATCTAGAGCAAGATCAAAACTTGCGGATGACGGGGCATCTTCACCACATTGAGCCCAAGCGGGTCAAAGTTATTGTCGAAGAGGTACGGCAAGCCCTGACCGAAGGCAAGCTGCTCAAAATGCTGGGATCGCAGGAGCCGCGCTACCTGATCCAGTTGCCCTATGTATGGATGGAACAATATCCTTGGCAACCGGGGCGATCGCGCATTCCAGGCACCAGCCTCACCCTTGAAGAAAAGCGTCAGATCGAAGAAAAGCTGCCGCAAAACCTGCCCGATGCCCAATTGATCAACTCGTTCCAGTTCATGGATATTATCGAGTTCTTGCATCGGCGCGCCCAAGAAGATTTACCCGAAGAACGCCTAGTGCCCCTCAGCGAAGCGCTAGCCGAACACATCAAGCGCCGCCTGATTTACTCAGGCACCGTAACGCGAATTGACTCGCCCTGGGGCATGCCGTTTTATGCCTTGACCCGCGCTTCCTATTCGCCCGCCGATGACGAAGAACGCGCCTACATCATGATCGAAGATACGGCGCGCTATTTTCGCCTGATGAAAGATTGGGCCGAGCGACAGCCCAAATTTGTCCGCATCTTAGAAGAATTAGACATCCCGCCTGAGCGCATCGAACAAGCCCTAGAAGACCTGGATGAAGTGATTCGGATGTGGGCTGACCGCTATCACGAAGCGGGCGGCAAACCGTTTATTTTACAGATGGCTGTTGGCCCTAAAGAAGAATAGGGATCACCCCCCAATTGACGGATTGCCTCGAGCCCAGCACAATAAATGGGCTGAGATCATGGGTTGCGAAAAAGAAGCTGAGAAATCTGCTCATGGCTATCCACCCAGCAATCGGGGGCACGGCACGGGCCCATACTGTAAACGCTGATTTGTTCCAATGAACCGATTTCGCTTGCCCTATTGGCGTCTGGCTGTAGCTGTAAGTGTCTTAGGCAGCTTGCTGCTGCAAATTCCCACGGCCGCCGAGGAGCGTCCGCCCAAATTTCCCGACGCTGCGGTTTTGCCCCGTGGCGTGATCCCCGTTGACGCCGAGGTGAGCCCTGACACAGGCGATCGCCCCTCTGCGGATCACGCTGATCTGGCCACCGATGGGGCCACCGATCTGGCCACAGACACAGGCGATCGCGTTAATTTATCAGCTCCAGCAGCGCCTGGGGCAGCATCAGCGCCATCAGAACCATCAGCGCCATCAGAACCATCGACTGCCAGTGCCGATAATACGGCCGTCGCGGCACTGGGATCTGCCGAAGACGCCTTTGCCACACCGCGCCCATCTTTTTTGCTGCCCGACTATCCCAGTTTTAATAGTCGCGTCCTCGACCAACAGCTCCATCTCTACAGCCGCTATCTGGCCGAGTTTGGCACCCCCGATGTTTTGATTGTGGGCAGCTCTCGCTCACTACAGGGGATCGACCCGACCGTGCTGCAAGAGGCCCTCGCGGCTCAAGGCCACGGCCGTTTGCGGGTTTATAATTTTGGCGTCAATGGAGCCACCGCCCAGGTGATCGATTTGATCGTGCGGCGAATTTTGAAACCGGAACACCTGCCCCGGCTGATCATTTGGGCAGACGGGCTACGCGCTTTTAACAGCAATCGCTTAGATATTACCTACAACGGCATCGTTTCCTCTGAAGGCTACAAGCGCTTGGGCTCGGGCGTGTATCCCATTGGAGACCAAGCGCAGGTCGATGTCGTCGTCCCGCCCAGCGAGATTTGTATCGACTTGCCGGGGCCATCCCCGTCAGAACTGGTGGCGATCGCCCCTACGACCGACTCTAGTTTGCCCGCGCCCAGCCTGCCCAATCTGGCTGAACCCTTGCCAGATAATGATCCCAGCCCAGACGACAGAGATACACCAGCAGCAGCGGGCGATCCCCTGTTGCTAGCGGCGACACCGTGCGATCGCCAGGCCAGTGACGATCATTCCGAAGAGGGCGATCGCGCCATATCCGCCGTAGCGGAAGTGCCCGAGTACCAATACATCAGCCAAGCGCAGTTTCAGCGCCGCGATCGCGCCTTTACTGTAAATGGCTTTCAGGCCGTTACCACGCGCTTTAACCCCAGCACCTACTACCGTCAATTTCCGCGGGTG
>DATNOW010000380.1:0-4613 GCA_036703515.1 Chroococcidiopsis sp. | reverse complement strand
ATCGGTGGCCAAGCCCACCTTAACCGGTAAATCGGCCGATTTGGCCTGGTTGAGCCGAAACAGACCGCTGCCCAAAAATAGGTTCGACGTGGGGCAAAAGGCGATCGCCGCTCCAGCCGACGACAGCCGCTCAAAGGCCGAATCATCGAGCTGCACACAGTGGGCAAAAATAGAGCGATCGCCCACGAGCCCAAACTGTTCATAAACATTGAGGTAGTCGCTGCACTGGGGAAATAGCTCTGCCGTATATTCCACTTCCTTGCGGTTTTCAGATAGGTGGGTGTGGACATACACATCGCTAAACTCGGCCTTGAGTTTGCCAGCGAGCTGTAACTCTTCGTCGGTTGAGGTAATTGCAAACCGGGGCGTGATGGCATAGAGCGATCGCCCTTTGCCATGCCACTGCTGAATCTGCTCGCGGGTTTGGGCATAGGCCGTGGGGGCATCGTTGAGCAAAAAGTCGGGGGCGTTGCGGCTCATCAACACCTGCCCTGCAATCAGGCGCATGTTGCGGCGGGCCGCTTCCTCAAACAGCACCTCGACCGACTGCGGAAAGATCGTCGTCAGCACCAGGGCCGTCGTCGTGCCATTGCGCAACAGTTCATCTAAAAAGAAACAGGCAATCTGACGGGCATAGTCAGGATCGCGAAACTTAGACTCGGTGGGAAAGGTGTATTGGTGCAGCCATTCCAGCAGTTGACTGCCATCGGCGGCAATCATTTCCGTCTGGGGCTCGTGGACGTGTAAATCGATCAGCCCCGGCACGATTAGCTGCCCCGGATAGGTCGTAATCTCTAGGTTTGGGTAATCGGGTTGCAGCGTTGCATAGTCGCCAAAGGCTTGGATGACGCCCCCTTCGACCACCAGCAGCCCGTCTGGAATAAAGCGAACGCTGCCCGCTGTGTCGCGATGAAACGGATCATCTACGAAATCTAAAAACGCCCCTCGAATGGCCCGACAGGATAGGGAATCAACCATGCACGATCACCTCAACGTGGAACAAGCGACGCCGCATTGACCGATTGTAAGGGCAGAAGATATACCCCGTTTGGCGATCGCCAGCGTCCAGAGAGATCGTTCCTTGTTGTGGAGCCCGATTATGTATCCGGTTGAACAAAGTCGCGTCTGCTTTTTTCGCATCATGGCAGCACGGTAGCGTCTCGATAGCCTGTCTCCCGATTACATCCCTGATTACAACCCCCAATCACATCCCCCAATTACATCCTCGTCCCATCCCCGATCAGGCCGCGTTGCCGTAGCGCTATTTCCGCTCTATCAGCTATTTCAGCTATTTCTGCTCTATCAGATGAGATCTGCCATGGTGTCGTTTAACCTGCAAAAAACCGATCTATCCAAATCACCGCTGTTTTTGGTGGCTCCCTTTTTCTTCTTGGGCACCTCGATGGTCGTGATGAAAGCCGTCATTCCCCATACCACACCGCTATTTCTGGCTGGGTTTCGGCTCGTGCCCGCCGGGTTGATTATTCTATTGCTGACGCTGGTATTAAAACTGCCCCAGCCCAAAACCTGGCAGGCCTGGCTGTGGATTGCCCTATTTTCCCTGATCGATGGGGCGATGTTCCAGGGCTTTTTGACCGAAGGCCTGGTCAGCACCGGGGCCGGGCTGGGAGCCGTCCTCATCGACGCGCAGCCTTTGGTGGTCGCCATCCTGTCGCGGCTGCTGTTTGGTGAAGTGATTGGGCTCTGGGGCTGGCTAGGGCTGGCGATCGGCGTACTCGGCATTAGCTTTTGCGGCCTGCCCAGCGCTTGGATTATGGGTGCCCTGCACGGCAACTTTAGCTTCTTGCAAAGCGGCACGCCCCTAACTTGGGATAGCCTATTGCACAGCGGCGAACTGCTGATGCTATTGGCGGCGCTATCGATGTCCTTTGGCACGATCATCATCCGCTATGTGAAACAGCACGCCGATGCGGTCGTCGCTACGGGCTGGCACATGCTGCTGGGTGGCATTCCCCTGTTTGCTCTCTCAAGCCTATGGGAATCAGAACAGTGGATTCACCTGGATGGCGCAAGCTGGACGGGGCTCGGCTATGCGACGCTGTTTGGCACGGCCCTCACCTATGGCATCTTTTTCTACCTGGCCTCGGTGGGCAACTTGACCAGCGTTAGCGCTTTGATCTTCCTCACCCCGATTTTTGCCATGCTGTTTAGCTACTTCTTTTTGTCTGAAACCCTGACCAGCCTGCAATGGATTGGCGTTGTGTTAACCCTCGTCAGCGTGGTTTTGGTGATTCGGCGTGAAGAAATTGGGCGCTGGCTGTCGTCGGGGCAAGCGTCTCTGGATGCCAACGGGCTGCCCGCAGAACCCACTCCCGAATCAACCCCTACTTCTTCCTCTTGAGGGCGTTTTAGCCCCCGTTCCAAAAAACTAACCGCTGGCGATCGCCTATTGTTGTCATACTTTGGGATATCTTGAAGCATTCTTGCATTGTTCTCTTTTTTGTTGTTCTCTTTTTTAGGGTGCAAGATATGCTTTTTGTGGTGTGAGATAGGCGATCGCCATCATGGAGTAATCAATGCTTGAGAACCTCGAAGCGCTGCAAACTGTATTGCCCCTGATCGGGTCTCTCATGGGCGTTTTATTGACCGGCGTGATTGGCGTTGCAACCTACGCCTGGCAAGAAAATATCAAACGTCAAACCGACCTAGTCGAACGCAGACAAAAACTATATGAAGACCTCAATGGCGCTTTGTTTGGGCTGATTTTAGCCAAAACGCACGAAAATCGCCGCACTATCATTGCTGAAATCGAGAAGGGCTGGCTGTTTGCATCAGATGATGTATTAGCCGCCCTTTTTAGCTATATGGAGGTTTATGATCAACATTGGGTGCAAGCCAACGGCGATATTCAACAATTAATCCGAGAAGATGAAACGGCTAGGAAAAATATTGAAGCCGCAATGTCTGTGATCTTTTTAGCCATGCGTCAGGATCTCAGGTCTACCCAAATCTCGGAAACCCTAGCCAGAGACTATATGCACTTTTACAAATGTGGAATGCTTGCCCATGAATGACTCATGGGCAGGCATCCCAGCCAACTAGGAACCGCGATGCTCAGCCAGCTCAAACTATCCGCAGCGCTCCGCAAAACCGTTGAAAACGAACTGATTCCTGGAGAATATATCCGCTGGATTGGCCAGCCTGTGCCGCGTTTTTTTACCGGCGCGTCGATTGGCAGCGTGATCTTTGCCATCCCCTGGACAAGTTTTGCCCTGTTTTGGACATGGGGAGCATTGGGTTTTAAACTTCCCGATTTGCGCGAAGGATTGCGACCCGAATATCTATTTGCCATGTTTGGCATCCCGTTCATTTTGATCGGTCTAGCGATGTTGTCTAGCCCGCTGTGGGTGTGGCAAGCCGCCCGCAAAACGGTCTACCTGATCACTGATAAACGCGCCATCATCATTCAGGGCGGATGGTCAACCATCATTCGCAGCTATGCCCCCGATCAGCTTAACGATACCTATCGCCAAGAGAGACGCAACAACATTGGCGATGTCATCATCACGGTGCGGCGATGGAAAGATAGCGATGGCGACTCCCGCAGTGAAGAAATCGGATTTTTGGAAATTCGCAATCCCCGCGAAGCAGAAGCACTACTGAAGCAGTTGGCCCGCAGTGCGCCATCGGTGTAGCAATACCCCCAAATCAACCAATGCAGCGCGTCTGTTTCAAGACCGAATATTTTGCCCATGCTTACTGCACTACAATCTGCTGCGTGCCAACAAACTCCTCTTGAAGGACTCAATCTTTATCCTCTAGAAGCATCTCGATCACCTCGCGAAGATTTTCTCGTAACTCATCCAAGTTTTCGCCCTGAGAATGCGCCCCAGGAAAACCAGGAACGTAGCCTACATAAAGTTTCGTATCAGGATCTCTTTCAATAATTGCAGTGAATGTTCTCACAAGCTTTACCAATCTCTATCACCCATAGATCATAGCTCTACGGTTGCCTGACTAGCTCATATCGGTATAGTGTTGCCCGTCACTCTCTCCTATGGAGAAACTGTCATGGGCTTGACCTCGTTTCGACTGTGCCCTCTATTGTCGCTCTATGAATGCGTTACGCTGTTACTAGCGCATCCTACAGGATGGGGCGTTGGCGGAGCCCTATCGCACTGTTCAGCAACGTACCCTACAAGATGGGCGATCGCACTGATGATAAAAAGTCCTATTTGGGTTGGGATACATCCAAAACAAACACATCAATAAGCCCTCTGAGCGCTTGCGGTAGCTTTGCTTCAATGCTGATTTTAAGTTCTTGAGCATTGCTGATACCATGCGTTTTACGATCAGCAACCTTCTCGTCTGCACCAAACCAAATAGCAAGGAAAATGCCCTGTTGTTCTGCGTCTGGGTGAATAGAGTAGCGTTCATGCAGTTGAGCAGAAGCGGCAGTATATAGATCTTTATGCCACTGCCCTTTGACCTCTGTAACAAGCAATCTTCTTTTGCCGCCAATCATTTTGGTGACCGTGAAATCACTCCGCTTTGCATCTTTTAGCTGATGTTCTGGTGTTACAGAGATACCTTGTGGCTCAAGCCTCAAATTAAGACGCTCAGCAATAATCTCAGTAGACCGGACTTCGCCT
>DATNOW010000379.1:0-3518 GCA_036703515.1 Chroococcidiopsis sp. | reverse complement strand
TTTGGCAAAACGACGTTAACATCAGCCCGCACTTCAACAAAGTGCTGAGCAAGATGCTGAAAATTTCCCATAGCGATCGCTATCAATCGGCAGAGCAAGTCTTGCGGGCTCTAGAGCTAGAGCCTTACCTCGACAACCTCTCCGACTGCATGAATCTCAAAGCACAACCGCCCGCAGTAGACGAGCCTGAAGTTAAAGATGACTATCGTGCCCCAATCTCGCGTACGGCTCAACGCATTCGAGAACTGCGTTCGCGTCTGAATGCCCGTGAACAGCGGCAGTGGAACAATAGCAACAACAACAGCAAGGGAATGGCGCTGAGTTCAGGCTGCTACGGCTATTGATGGATGTTAGCCGAAATCTGTTAGCCGATATTGGGCAACACGAAGGTATTAGTGAATTGTGAATTAGTCAATAGAGAATTAGCCAATAAAAAGGTGAGATTTTTGATCTCACCTTTTTTGTTTTTTGGGGAAGGGCCTTGTGCGGCTTGAGGATTGAAAAAAATTGGGCTGTGAATTGAATCTCTCAATTCACAGCCCAAGCAGAAATTTTTGATCGTAGGCGCTAAATCTTTTTAGGATCGCGAATTAAATCATTGCCGTTAACCGGGTTCTCTGCAAGGGCGTACAGCGGTGTGCCCCTACGTCAGAATTGCAGGTTGTTAATCCACAATTCCTAGCGGATATATTCCTTCAGCACGCTGTTACGGTTGGGGTGACGCAACTTGCGCAGAGCCTTTGCTTCGATTTGGCGGATGCGCTCGCGGGTGACATTGAAGATCTGGCCAATTTCTTCTAGCGTTTTCATGCGTCCGTCGTCTAGACCATAACGCAGTCTCAAAACGTCACGTTCTCGGGGGCTGAGAGTGCCTAAAACGCTTTCTAGGTCTTCGCGCAGTAGGTTCTTCGATACTTGGTCTTCTGGGGTTTCGCCATCGGATTCGATGAAATCACCGAGGCGAGAGTCTTCTTCTTTACCGATGGGGGTTTCGAGGGAGATCGGCAGCTGGGCGGACTTGGCGATAAACCGCAGTTTCTCGATGGTCATCTCCATCCGAGTGGCGATTTCCTCTTCAGTCGGCTTGCGTCCCATTTCTTGGGAGAGCAGCTTGGTGGTTTTCTTGATCCGCGAAATGGTTTCGTAGAGGTGAACCGGCAGACGAATCGTACGAGACTGATCGGCGATCGCACGGGTGATGGCTTGACGAATCCACCAGGTGGCATAGGTGGAGAACTTGTAACCTTTTTCGTGGTCAAATTTCTCAGCGGCGCGGATCAGACCGAGACTGCCTTCTTGAATCAGATCCTGGAAGGACAAACCGCGGTTCATATACTTCTTGGCAATCGATACGACCAAGCGCAAGTTGGATTGAACCATCTTGTCTTTGGCGCGGCGACCTACGTGGAGGCGATGGCGGAACTGAGGAAGCGGCATTGACACTTCGCTGGCCCACTCATTGTCGTAGGGTTCGCGCTCTAGCTTGCGCATCAGCTGCTCACGCACACGCTCTAGCTCTAGGAGATCGGCGATCTTCCGAGCCAGCTCGATCTCTTCGTCAGCCCGCAGCAGACGGATACGCCCAATCTCCTGCAAATAGAGGCGAATCGAGTCTTCTGTATAATGCTTTTTCTTAGCTTGAGTTCGACGACGAGAGGTTTTTACTTTAGACGCTTTGGCGTCATCATCATCAGATTGAGCCTCAAACAGTTCCTCTTGCCCGTCTTCTTCGTCTAGCAAGATATCAAAGTCGCCCTCAGTCTGTTCAAGGGGTTCAAGTACGTCATTAGCCTGGGTCATGCCGCGCTCCTCATGCTCCTTAGATGAAAAACTTAGAACGTCTACGAAAACCTAGAGGATAGCACAACCAGCCTCTAGGGTGTCCACTAACTACAAATCACTGTTCATTAAGGTCTGTATTAAGGCCGATCCAATTCCATCGCAGTCGATGAAAAAGCACATTACTCCCCAGAAAACCGGGTAGAAGCATCCTGGTTGGAATTTCGTCCAAAACTTTAAAGACTTTCCGATTGTAGCTTTTCTCACAAAAACTGCACTGCCTCCCCGCAACTCTCGTCAGGGGAAGCACAAATCGATCTCGACAGTGACTTGACAATGTCGGAGCCATGATCCAGAGAATCTGAGCGAATCTGAATGGTCTGGCTCACCGATTGGGTCGTTCTCAGGAAATCTAGCGTATTTCTCAGTTTGATACGGCCAGCTATGGCAGGGCATTTGGACTCAGTGCCGTATTTCAGGGTGAGAACAAGAACAAAACGGTATCAACGGAAATGACGATTGAAATCAAGTGATTCAGATCACGACCATGCGTTAAGTCCTACCTTAACGATGTTTTACAGAATTCCACCTGTACAAATGGCTGATAAACCTCAGCCATTTTGAGGAACTTGTGGATTTGGGCGTAGCGGCTGGGGCAGAAGTGTGGTGAGGAAATAGCTGAAGAGTCTTGCCCTAGCTTGATTTGTAGCTGTGGGGAGGTGAAACCAGGAGTGTCCTATTTTTATTGGTGAAGGGAAAGAAAGCGTGGGGCGATCGCCCATGGTGGGCTGCTTTGATCGAGTGACGTGGTGAGATTTTTCGATCTGGGCTAACCTTATTCTTTTAATAGCGTGCCAGTCGCGTGCTTGCGTCAGGGTGTGCTTGCGGTTGGCGCGATTAGGTTGGCGCGATTAATACGAGTGACGACATTTTTATGAATTTGGGTCAGTGGCTTGGGTTAATTTGCCTGGTTATTGCGCTAGTGATTTTGTGGCAGCTTCACGAAATGCTGCTGCTGGTCTTTGCGGCTGTTGTTTTGGCGACAACGGTGAATAGCTTGGTTAAGCGTTTACAGCGGTCAGGGATGCGGCGTAACGTCGCTTTGCTGTTGACCCTTGGGGGCGTGCTGTTGAGCACAATTTTATTTGTCGGCTTGATTGTGCCGCCGTTTGTGGATCAGTTTGTGCAGTTGGTGAAGCTGTTTCCCTCTGCGTTTAGTCGCATTGTGGGGCAGGTGGAATCCATTATTGATCGTCGCCCTGCTTGGGTGCCCGAACTGCAGTTGCCCAACCCGTCTGAGTTAACGAGTCAGCTGCAGCCGGTTGCCCAAAATCTGCTCCAAGAGCTATTTTCGGTGTTCTCAAGTTCGCTGACGGCGTTGCTCAAGCTGCTGCTGGTGATTATCTTGACGTTGATGATGTTGGCTAATCCCACGTCGTACCGGGATGCCCTGCTGAAGCTGTTTCCGTCGTTTTATCGGCGGCGAGCTGATGAAATTCTCTCGAAGTGTGAGGTGGCGTTGGGCAACTGGTCGGCGGGGCTAGTGCTGAGTTCTTCGGCGGTGGCGGCTTTGAGCGCGACGGGGCTGTGGGCACTGCAGATTCAGTTTGTTTTGGCCCATGCGCTGCTGGCGGGTTTGCTCAACTTTATTCCCAATATTGGCCCGACGCTGAGCTTGGTTTTTCCGCTGGTGGTTGCGCTACAGGATGCCCCTTGGAAGGCGATCGCCGTGTTAATTC
>DATNOW010000378.1:0-2679 GCA_036703515.1 Chroococcidiopsis sp. | reverse complement strand
AGCGGTTTTTCGATCGCCGGGCGGATTGAGAGTTGAATGACTGTGGGCGCGTCCGTCTTGGCGCGGGGGGTGGGGTAGGTCTGAGCAGGGGCTCTAGTTCGGCATCCGTAAGATCACGCCATTGCCCTGGTTCGAGCCCTTCGAGGCGCAGATGGGCGATCGCCACCCTTACCAAACGCAGAGTCGGAAAGCCAATCGCGGCGGTCATGCGGCGCACCTGACGATTGCGCCCTTCGGTCAGGGTGAGTTCTAACCAGGCCGTGGGGATGGATTGGCGGACGCGGATGGGCGGGTGGCGGGGTGGCAACGACGGCTGATCGGTGAGCAAGCGGGCGATCGCTGGCCGTGTCCGATAGGTTTGGATCGGGATGCCCTGTCTCAGGGGCTCCAGATCGCGGTCGGTGGGAATATGCTCGACTTGCACCCAGTAGGTGCGCGGATGCTGAAACTTAGGATCGGTCAACCAGTGCTGTAGCCGCCCATTAGAAGTCAGCAGCAGCAGCCCTTCGCTATCGCGATCGAGGCGGCCAACGGGGTAGACATCGGGAACTGGGATAAAGTCTTTGAGGGTGCGGGTCTGGCGATCGCGCTCAGTCGCGGCTAGGTCAGAGTGACGCGGGTCGCTAAACTGCGTTAAAACATCGTAGGGTTTGTGAAATAGCAGGTAGCGATCGCCCATTCTAAAGATGTGGATATGTAACGATATATTGCAACCCTTTAAAAAGGATAAGGTTAATCGCCCAATTTCCCATGTGCAGCCTAATCTATATCTCTAAGGGTTATTGGGGCAACGGTATGAATAACATACAGAAATATCGCTTTGTTTGCACGCTTTCATTTGGTGATATCTACGGTCAGATTGTGGTCTGGCTGATTGTCCTGTTCCTCAGTTTGGCGGCGGCCCTAGCGTTGATGGGGGCCAGTCGCCCCATCTACGCGCTGGCAACGGTAGGGTTGATTTTGGTGCTCTCGCTGCCGTTTCTGCTGTTTGCCTTTGTCACGACGCTCTTAAATCACATCGAGTTTTCGGCGGTTGATCCCGAAACCGAAAAGAAACCGCAGTCTAGCAGCAAGCCTTCAGGTCAGCGCCCGGCCCAGGCTGCAAGCTGAAGTCATCTATGAGTTCATGAGTCCATAGAGATGGAGAGGCAAATAAAAATCTGAAGATTTTGATGCCTCTTCTATCCCAAAGTGCTGAATACGGCACCGCTGCGCGATTTATTTAACTATTTCGCCGGAGAGTTGAGTTGCCAAAGAAGTGCCAAAGAATTAAAGACAGAGCATGATTGACTTGGATGTGCTGATTGTGGGTGGGGGGTTGGCGGGTTCGCGCGCAGCCCTAGAGATCGCGCGGACAGATTCGCGCCTTAAAGTGGCCGTTGTTGCCAAAACCCATCCGATTCGTTCGCACTCGGTCGCAGCCCAAGGCGGCATTGCGGCAACGCTCAAAAATGTAGACAGTGCCGACAGTTGGGAAGCCCACGCCTTTGATACGGTCAAAGGTTCCGACTATCTGGCCGATCAAGATGCAGTCGAAATCTTGACCCGCGAAGCGCCCGATGTGGTGATCGACCTCGAACACATGGGCGTGCTGTTTTCGCGTCTAGAGGATGGCCGGATTGCCCAGCGTCCCTTTGGCGGGCATTCCCACAACCGGACTTGCTACGCGGCCGACAAAACCGGGCATGCCATTTTGCACGAGCTGGTCTGCAACCTGATGCGCCACGGGGTGCAGATCTACGACGAGTGGTATGTGATGCGCCTGATCCTCGAAGAAGGGCAGGTCAAGGGTGTGGTGATGCGCCGCATTGAAGACGGCCACCTAGAGGTGGTGCGGGCCAAGGCGGTGATGTTTGCCACGGGCGGCTATGGGCGGGTGTATAACACGACCTCTAACGACTTTGCTTCGACGGGCGACGGCTTAGCGATGACGGCGGTGTCTGGGCTACCGCTCGAAGATATGGAGTTTGTTCAGTTTCACCCGACCGGGCTGTATCCGGCAGGCGTGCTGATCTCTGAAGCGGTGCGGGGTGAGGGGGCCTATTTGGTCAACAGTGAGGGCGATCGCTTCATGGCCACCTACGCCCCTAGCCGGATGGAACTGGCCCCCCGCGACATCACCTCCCGCGCCATTGTCAAAGAGATTCGGGCCGGGCGCGGCGTCGATGTTCACGGTCAGCCGGGGGGGCCGTTTGTGCATTTGGATGTACGGCACCTGGGCAAAGAGCGAATCATGAGTCGGATTCCCTTTTGCTGGGAAGAAGCCCACCGCTTAGCGGGGGTCGATGCCGTCCATCAGCCCATCCCCGTGCGCCCGACGGTGCATTATTCCATGGGTGGTATCCCGGTCAATACCGACGGGCAAGTCCGCAGTGGCCCCGACGGACTAGTGGATGGCTTTTTTGCGGCGGGTGAAACGGCCTGCGTGTCGGTGCATGGGGCCAACCGTCTAGGCAGCAATTCGCTGCTGGAATGTGTGGTCTATGGCAAACGCACCGGGCAGGCGATCGCCCGCTATGTGCAAAACCGCAAACTGCCTGAGGTTAATGAACAGGCTTACCTAACGGCGGCGAGTGAACGGCTCCAGGGTTTGCTCGATCAGTCGGGACGCTATCGCATTGGCGACATTCGCCAAGCCTTTCAAGACTGCATGACCGAACACTGCGGCGTGTTTCGCAC
>DATNOW010000377.1:0-4659 GCA_036703515.1 Chroococcidiopsis sp. | reverse complement strand
CATCCAAACGGCCCGCAACGATCTGATCCGTCCGCCCAAGATTCTCGTTTGCGAAAACTATATTGGCACCAAGTCTATTAACCTGCTCAAGCGTGAGCTAGGGCTAGATTAGGGATTTTCTGTAGGGGCGATCGCCCTTCGCTCCCGATCCCCTGCTTCGATTAAACCTTAGCGCGTACGCTGGGAACCTTGATCGGCAGTGACTGAGCGTGACCTTGGCGCATGTAGTTGAGCACCCGCTGTCGCCCTTCCACGGCGGTGCGAAAATCGGGTCTGAGCTGGGCGGCCTTGTCATAGGAGGAGAGGGCGGCTTCATAGCGTTTTAGCCGCTCTAAGACGCGGCCGCGATCGTGCCAAGCCCAGTGGTTATCGGGACGCAGCTGCACAACTTTGTTGTACGACAGCACGGCTTCTTTGTAGCGCTTGAGCTGCTCCAGCAGGGTGCCGCGCTTAAACCAGGCCAGATGATCTTCCGGCTGAATTTCGACGACGCGATCGTAGGATGCGATGGCGCTTTCGTACTGGTGCAGTTTTTCCAGGGCCATGCCGCGCATCAGCCACGCTAAGGAGTCGTCGGGGGTGGCCTGAATGGTGCGATCGCAGGAGGCGATCGCCTCTTCGTAGTGCTGCAACTCATAGAGTTCGTCCACCTGGCGCAGTTGGCTGAGCACTCGCTTGCGGCTATCGACAGCCAGTTGAAAGTCAGGTTTGAGCTGCACGGCGCGATCGTAAGCCGCCACGGCCTGATCAAACCGCTGCGATTGCTCTAAGACGCGGCCGCGATCGTGCCAGGCCCAATAGTTTTCGGGTTGGATCTGGATTACCTTGTCGTAGGCGGCGACGGCCTCTTCATAGCGCCGCAGATTTTCTAGCGCTTTGCCCCGCTTAAACCAGGCCAAGTAGTCGTCGGGCTGAATCTGGGTCACGCGGTCATAGGAGGCGATCGCCTCCTCATAGGCCTGCAAGTTTTCGAGCGCCATGCTGCGCTTAAACCAGATCAGGTAGTCATCGGGCACGATTTGAATGGCTTTGTCGTAGCAGGCTAAGGCTTCCCGGTAGCGCTGCTGCCGAAACAGCTCATCCCCCCGTTCAATCCAAACCGATTGCCCATCGAGACCCGCCGCCTTGATCATCGGCATAATCACCGTGGCGTGGCTGGGGGGCAGCAAATTTTTGAGCACTGCCAGCAGTTCGGCCACGCTCTGGTAGCGCTGACGATAGTCGTAGCGCACCATCTTGTCGATGATGTCGGCCAGCTCTCCACTCACCTGCGCCTTATCGCGCCAGACGATTTCGCCCGTGCGCGGATCATCGGTCAATTGGTTGGGGTATAGCCCGGTGAGGGCGCGAATGCCGACAATGCCCACGGCGTAGATATCGCTGCAATAGCGGGGCTTCCCGGCAAGCTGCTCGTTGGGCATATAGCCCGATGAACCCACGGCCACCGTGATGCTGGTCTGCCCTTCTGAGTCCACGATGGGCTGGCCGCCGATCTGTTTGACGGCCCCAAAGTCAATCAAAACGATCTTTTGATCCCCCTTGCGGCGAATCAGGTTAGAGGGCTTGATATCCCGATGGATTACATGCTGCTGGTGGACAAATTCTAGGGTGGTCAGGATATCGATTAGCAAGGCGATCGCAAGGCTTTCATCCATGATCTGGCCACTTTTGAGCTCTTGGCTCAGCACCTCACCCTCAATATATTCTTGGACTAAATAAAATTCTTGATTTTCGACAAAGTGGGCAAACAGTTGGGGAATCTGGTCATGGCTGCCCAAGGTGTAAAGCATCTCTGCCTCGCGATCAAACAGCCGCCTGGCTGTATGGAGCGAGTCCTCGTCTGTGACGTGGGCCTTGAGCTGTTTCACTACGCATTGGGGCTTGCCGGGTAAATGCCAATCTTCTGCCAGGTAAGTGCGCCCAAATCCGCCACCACCCAGGTAGCGTATGATTTGGTAGCGTCCACCGACAGTTTTTCCCAACATAAGTAGTAGATGTATTGCATGACGGTTCGAATGGCTACTCCCACACAAAATCTGCTGCGGTGAGAGTAATGCGGTCAAGTCCTGACGCGGTATCAACTTGACCCGGCATAGATATGTATCGACGGTTTGACGCCCAGATGAGAGCAACATCTCAGCTCTGATCGCAGGAAAACCCCAAAAGATTAGGGCAAAATAGTAGAAAAAATATGTAGTAGTTCGTACTTATCGATCTACTTTATCGAGTATTCCCAAGGTTTCGATGAAGCTGACTAGAACCTGGATCAAGATTGGATAAAACTTTCTGTCTGGGAGGAATTTTCTCCGGAATTCTACGGATTGCAGAGAATCAATAATGCTCTGTACCTGCTCCTAAACGGAGGTTTAAGCATGGGCTGGTTTAGGCAGGGTGAGAGGGTGAGAGCGGGAGAGGGTGAGACGTCTGCCCTCTAGATTGTCGTACTCGATGTCGGATTGCCATCGCAGCCGATAGCATTGGATACAAGTTTTGTGTCCAACTTATGGCTAAACTAAACTGGCTAAACTAAGCGTGCACAGAGACAGCCCGGTAGGCTGCAACCTGATGCGGCGTGGGTTCGACATGCTGCATGCGCCCAAGCATTCTGGTCAACTGCGATCGCCCTCGCAGCCATCCTGAGAGATTGGGGTGAGGTTGCTATACTAAGTTGTTTGAGCAATATGGTTTTGAGAGAACGTTTTTAAGAACATGCAGCCCACCGACCCTAGTAAATTTACGGAAAAGGCTTGGGAAGCGATTGTCAAATCCCAGGATGTGGCGCGCCAATTTCGACACCAGCAGTTGGAAGTGGAGCACGTCGCGATCGCCCTATTAGAGCAAGAGGGTGGGGTTCACAGCTTTTTGATCAAAGCGGGCATTGAGCCCAATCGCCTCAAGCAGCAGCTCGAAGAGTTTGCCAAACGGCAGCCGCGAGTGGCCGCCGAGAATGGTCAGCTCTATCTAGGGCGTGGGCTCGATCTAATGCTCGATCAGTGCGAAACGGCCCGCAAAGCCTTTCAAGATGAGTTTATTTCGGTCGAGCACATGCTGATCGCCCTGTCGGAAGACGATCGCGTTGGGCGGCGGATTTTCCGGGCGATTGGGGTAGATGCCAAGCAGCTCGAAACGACCGTCAAGGCGGTGCGGGGCAGTCAGCGCGTCACTGACCAAAATCCAGAAGCCCGCTACGACGCCCTCGAAAAATATGGTCGCGACCTCACCGAGCAGGCCCGCGCGGGCAAGCTTGATCCCGTAATTGGGCGCGATGAAGAAATTCGCCGGGTGGTGCAGGTGCTGTCGCGTCGCACCAAAAATAACCCGGTCTTAATCGGAGAGCCGGGGGTGGGCAAAACGGCGATCGCTGAAGGGTTGGCCCAGCGCATCCTCAATGGCGACGTGCCCGAATCCCTCAAAAATCGTCGCTTGATTACCCTTGATATGGGTTCGCTGATTGCCGGAGCCAAGTATCGCGGCGAGTTTGAAAATCGCCTGCGGGCTGTTTTAAAAGAGGTGATCGAGTCCGACGGGCAGATTGTGCTGTTCATTGACGAAGTCCACAACGTTGTCGGAGCGGGGTCGAGCCAGGGCACGATGGATGCGGGCAACCTGCTCAAGCCGATGTTGGCCCGGGGTGAACTGCGCTGCATTGGGGCCACCACCCTCGACGAATACCGCAAGCACATCGAAAAAGATCCGGCCCTAGAGCGCCGCTTCCAGCAGGTGTTTGTCGATCAGCCCACCGTCGAAGACACGATTTCAATTTTGCGCGGGCTGAAGGAACGCTACGAAGTCCACCACGGCGTCCAGATTGCCGACTCGGCTCTGGTGGCCGCGGCCACCCTGTCTGACCGCTATATTAGCGATCGCTTCTTGCCCGATAAGGCCATCGACTTGGTCGATGAAGCGGCCGCCATGCTCAAAATGGAAATCACCTCCAAGCCGGTCGAGCTAGAAACCATCGATCGCCGCCTCACCCAGCTCAAGATGGAAAAAATGTCCCTCGATCGCGAAGGGCAGCAGGCCACCGTGGTGTCGCGGGTTTCCCTAGAGCGCCTCGAACGGATCGAGCAAGAAATCACCGACCTGGCCGACAAGCAGCACACCTTTGCCAAACAGTGGCAAGACGAAAAAGAGCTGCTCGATGCGATCAAAGAGCTAAAACAGCAGGAAAACCAGCTGCGCGTCCAGCTCGACCAAGCCGAACGCAAAGGCGAACTGGGCGACCTCGAAGAGTTGGCCAAGGCCTCTGAGCTGCGCTATGGACGCTTGCCGCGCCTCCAGCACGACCGCGAGGCCAAAGAAGCCAAGCTGCTGGAGATCCAGTCGCGGGGGGCAACCCTGCTGCGCGAGCAGGTCACCGAAGCCGATATTGCCGAAATTGTGGCTAAGTGGACGGGTATCCCAGTTAACCGCCTGATGGAAACCGAACGCCACAAACTGCTGCAAATGGAGTCATTTTTGCACCAGCGGGTGGTGGGGCAACAGGAAGCTGTCGCCGCCGTATCGGCGGCCATTCGCCGGGCCCGAGCCGGAATGAAGGATCCGGGGCGGCCGATTGGCTCCTTTCTGTTTATGGGCCCCACCGGGGTCGGCAAAACCGAGCTAGCCCGCGCCCTAGCCGAATGCCTATTCGACACCGACGATGCCATTGTCCGCATC
>DATNOW010000376.1:0-2701 GCA_036703515.1 Chroococcidiopsis sp. | reverse complement strand
CCGACGGCAACGCCGAAGGATGCACCATACCTTGGGCCAGCTCTTGGCTTTCCTCGTCTTCTTTCTTGTCGCCGTAGATTTTGGAGAGGGCCTCGCGCATCTCTTGCACCCAGCCCGCATTCTCACTTTGAATCACCGCTTCGGTGCTGCTGACCAGGGTTTCCACATTCGATTGCAAGATCGAGGACGTGCTGGACAGAGCATGCCACCAAGTGCGGATGTCGTAGAGGTCGTTGGCCGCCGTGTTACAAGAGGTCAGGTTGGTTTCAACCCGCTTAAATTCGAGGAAGTTGGCAAAGGCAGTGGCCAAGGCGCTGCTGACTGCAACCCAGACGTTAAAGCCGAGGGCGGCTAACAGCGTGCTGACCCCACCCATGATCAAAATAATCCACTGAAAGCGGCGCAGCTCACGGCTGAGGCGCAGCGCCTTCTTTTGGTAGTAGTTGATTTGATCTTCGACGCGAAAGGTCAGGTATTGCTCAGCGTTGAGGTCACTAAAGCCGTCATCCCCTTGGGTTGCGCCATATTTGGGCGGCAGGGGGCCTTCATAGGGTTCCATCCCGGCTTGGTTGACGTTGGTTTCCATCAGCCGCTTGCTGATAGTTTTCATCACGATCGCCAACTGCACATCGCGGGTGGCCGGCCGATTGGGCGAATATTCTTCAACCTGCATGCGGTAGCGATAGATTTCCTTGCGCAGCGCTTCGGCTGCACCCCGTAGACCAATCCAACTGCCGCCCAGATTGAATTTGACCGACCAGGCCACCAAAATACTGAGGGTAATCGGGGTGGCAATGGTGCAGAAGTGCAAAATTTCTTTGACCCACAGCAAATAGGGAGGCTGTAACCAGGGTAAGCCGGTTTCAAAAGACGGTTCTAAAACCGAATAGACGATGGCCAGGATAGTTACGGTAACGCCAAGACTCAAGATCCATTTTTGTTGGCTGATAAATCGGCGTTGGGCCAGCACCGCATTTTTGTCAAAGCGGGCAAAGCGAAGCCAAGCGTCTTCAAGGGTGACACTTCGGGCGGGAGAGGCAGACGGTGGGGGTTGAATCATGGCAGATTCCCAAGATGCGATCGCAGTAAGCACACAGAACGGCGTTGATTAGCAGCCCAACAGCAGCAAACACCAAACTAGGCTTGGCAAAACGGCTGAGGCTGTAACGGAACATACTCCGAATTGCGAATTAAATAAGTGTCCAAGCTCAGGGCTGCAAGGGAGGCTGGGCTTCTCTTGCCAAAATCAAAACTTGGATTTTATTTAACTCACGATTCTAAGTTCTATTTTTAACTAAGAGTAGAGGTATTTTCGCCCAACATATCCGACTGTTAACGAATGTTTCACGATAGGGCGGGGTTTAGGGCAGGTGAGGGCGCAGGCTGGGATGCAACCATTGGACTAAGGTGGAGGCATCCACGCCCAGTTCGGTCTGAGTCTGGGCTGCCAGCAGCGCGGCTTGCGAGTGCCACCACGTGGCGGCGATCGCCGCATCCAGCGCGGTTTGAAGCTGGCGATCGCTCTGCTTATCTGTTAGCTCAGTCGTTAGCTTAGCCATTAGCCCCGCCATCAGCCCCGCCATTAGCCCCGTCAAAATATCGCCACTGCCGCCCCGAGCAAGGGCCGGGGTGCTGTCAGGGTTGAGCCAAATTTGCCCGTGGGGAGTGGCGATCGCCACCCGTGCCCCCTTCAGCAACACGATTGCACCACAGGCTTGGGCCGCCGCCTGGACGAGGGCGAGGCGATCGCCGCCCGGTGGATTGGCATCAGGGGCGGTCAACGTGGGGAATAGCCGCTGAAATTCTCCCCCATGGGGCGTCAAAATCGTGGGCGCGCTGCGCTGGCCAAGGGTTACCACCGCACCGAGGGCAGCCAGACTATTTAAACCGTCGGCATCTAAAATCAGGGGGCGATCGCTCTGCACCACCTGCTGCACTACGGCCATCGCATCGCGGCTCAGACCCGGGCCACAGGCCACCGCTTGATAGCGCTCCCAGCTAAGCTCAGGGGGCAACTGGGCGATCGCTCCGGTTTCGGTTTCGGGGCAGCCCAGCACCAGCGCATCGGGAATGTGGGACACCAGCATCGGCTGCAGCGATGCGGGCACGGCGACTGTCAGCATCCCTACCCCGCTGGCCCGAGCGGCCAACCCCGACAAAATCGCCGCTCCCGGATATTGCCGCGATCCGCAAATCAGCAGCACATGCCCGCGTTTGTATTTGTGGGTGATGGGTGACAGCGGCAGCGGCAGAGCAGCGATCGCCCGTTCGGTCGTAATCCGCTGCACCAGAGGCTCAGCCCCCAACACGGCCTGCACATCGGCCAGCGGCAGATCAAAGTCAAGCAGTTCAGCCCTGCCAATATAGTCCAACGCCTGATCTTGAAAAAAAGCCCGCTTCCACAGCCCCAGGCACAGCGAGTGGGTTGCTCGCACTGCCGTCCCCAGCACCGCCCCCGTATCGGTATGCAGACCAGAGGGCAAATCAATGCTGACCACCGGCCGTCGCCATCCATTCACCTGATCGATAGCGTCGGCGATCGCCCCCTCCAGCGATCGCGTCAGCCCAAAGCCAAACAGCCCATCTAGCAGCCAATCGCAGCCACACAGCGCGCTAACTTCATCCACCATCGGGATGCCCAGACTAGCCGCATACTGGGCGTGGGCGGCCGTTAGCTCTTTGCCCGTGGTCAGCGGCCGAT
>DATNOW010000375.1:0-3259 GCA_036703515.1 Chroococcidiopsis sp. | reverse complement strand
GGATGAGGCTCGCCATGCCATGTGGCTAACCGACTTACTTGTAGACTTGGATGCCGCTGTGGGCACTCCGCCTGGTACCTCTTACATTGAAGAGTTTGAGCGGCTGATCCCCAAAGAAGAGCCCAGCTCAACCGAAACCATTGATGATTTTGTGATTTCCTCGCTGGCGGCCATTAACGTCACCGAGAAGCGGGGCTGCGAATATTTTTCAGCCCACATCTACGCCCTTAAAAAAGCCCCCCAGACCGAAGAAAACGTCAAAATCCGCACAGTGATTGAGCGCATCTTGCCAGAGGAAGCCGCCCACGTCCGCTGGGGCAACCGCTGGCTGGCCAAAATCGCCGATCAGAGCCAAGCCATGCGCCAAAAGGTAGAAACGGCCAAGCGCAAGTATGCGGCAGTTGAGCAGGCTGCCTTTGAGTCGGGTATGGACATTACCCTTGGGGCAGAGCTGCGCCGCGTCAGCAACCTGCTGGATATTGCCAACACCATGCCGCTGTGGGAGCGTCCTCAGTATCTGATGGAGCAACTGCCCCTGGCGCTGTTTTCTCCGCAGCTACAGCGCACCCGCATTGACATCGCCCAACGCGCCTGGAATCGCGACCCGCAGGCCTTTATGGAGCGGTTTGTACCGATGTTTATTAACGGTGTGACCAAAGGTGCAACTAGCGGTGCGACTAATGGTTCCAAGACCAACGGTGTAACCCCTCAGACCAACGCGCCAGTTCGCGCAGAGCAGGTCAACGCCCCACCGGAGCCGATCAAAACCAGCGTTTAGGTTTTAAGCTTGCGGCCGCTTGATCAGACAAGCTGCCAATGAAGGGTGATAAAAAACGGCTGAAACCTATTGTTTCAGCCGTTTTTTCATGGAGATCGCGTCTCGTTGAGATCGCGTCTAGTCAAGATTACGCCCGGTCAGTTCGACAAAAATGTCTTCTAGATTCGAGGCGCGGGTCATCATCCCCGTTTTTTCAGGCTGCTGTTCGAGGTAGGTGTTGGCATCGGCCAGGGTCGGGAAAAACTTGTAGTCCCAGCGATCGCCCTCTTGTTTTACGACCAGCCCCTCGCCATGCTTGCGGCGCAGTTCGTCTAGGGTGCCCAGCTCAATCAGCTTGCCGCTGTCCATAATGCCAATGCGATCGCAGAGATATTCCACCTCTTCCATATAGTGGGTGGTCAGCAAAATCGTCATCCCCTGCTGGTTGAGCCCCTTGATAATCTCCCACAGCCGGCGGCGCGTCTGGGGATCAAGCCCCACCGTCGGCTCATCTAGAAACAAGACGTGGGGTTGATGCAGCAGTGCCCTAGCGATTTGCAGGCGGCGCTTCATCCCGCCCGATAGCGTTTTCACTAAATCTTTGCGGCGATCGCCTAGTTCCACATAGTCTAACCAGCGATCGATTTCCTTTTGCCGACGGGGGTTGGGGATGTGATGCATCCGCCCGTGGAATTCCATATTTTCCCAAACCGACAGATCGGCATCAACGCTAGTCTGCTGCAGCACTACCCCAATCTGCTGTTTGACTTGAAACGGCTGGCGCGCTACATCATAGCCTGCCACCACCATCTCACCTTGGGTCGGCTGGGTCAGCGTCGTCAGCATCCGAATCGTGGTCGACTTGCCTGCACCATTGGGCCCCAGCAGCCCAAACACCTCCCCAGCCTGAATTGAAAACGATAGATCGTTGACCACAGGCACATTGTTGTAAACCTTGTGGACATTTTGGAGAGCAACAGCAGTGGTCATAAAGCCTGACAGTAGTGAACGAGAGGGCAGCAGAGCAAAAACAGACGCAAAACAAACTAAGCACCGTTTAGGGCGCATTTTAAAGATTAATTAATTATCGTCTTGATTGTGCCCTTGTGCGGCAGGGCGGCCCTATTGCTGCTGCCTAACGCTTTTACTCTTGCATCTAGGGGTTGCATCTAGAGTTGCATCTGGGATTACATCTACCGTCCCATCTAAGGGCGCGTAAAGTCAGACATCGGGCGGAACTCTTCCACCGGCACACCCTCTAATGCCCGCTCCATAAACGATCGCCAAATTGGCGCAACATATTCACCCCCCGTGGCCCCGCGTCGCAGCGGGCTGTAGTCATCATTGCCTACCCAAATCGCTGTGGAAAGCTGGGGCACATAGCCGACAAACCAGATATCCCGCTGAGAGCTGGTGGTGCCGGTCTTGCCAGCCGCCGGGCGATCGAGCTTGGCCGCAGTACCCGTGCCGTTGGTCACAACCCCTTGCAGCACATCATTTAAGGCGGCTACAGCCCACGGATCCAGCACCAGCTGCGGGCGAGGCGTATTGTTGAGCAACACTTTCCCCGTGCTATCGGTCACTTGGACAATAAAGGTCGGGTCGGAATGCCAGCCGCCGCTGGCAAAGGTGGCGTAGGCTGCGGCCATTTCCATCGGCGTCAAATCAACGGCCCCCAGCGGTAGAGAGGTGACAGGCTCCATCGGGCTGGTGATCCCCAGCACCCGACAGACCTCAATCACTTGGTTAATGCCGACGGTCTGACCGATGCGGACGGCTGGAATATTGCGCGATTGCTCAAGGGCGCGGCGGATGGTCATCGGCCCATAAAAGCGCCCGTCATAGTTTTGCGGCACGTAGGTTTCGTAGCCATCGGGATAGGACACCGGGCTGTCGTCAATCATCGATTCGGGGGTGAATTTACCCGAGGCAAACGCCGCATAGTAAACGAAGGGTTTAAACGCGGAACCCGGCTGGCGCAGCGACTGTAGGGCACGGTTATATTGGCTGGAGGCGTAGTCTACACCGCCCACCATAGCTTTGACAAAATGGGTGCGGGGATCGATCGCGACTAAGGCCATCTGATCGGCTCGAATCCGCTGGGCTTGGAGGCGATCGTGTCCCTCCTTAACGGTTTGCTCTGCAATCCGCTGCAGCTTTAGATCGATGGTCGTTTGCACCCGCATACCGCCCTTGAGCACCTGATCGCGCCCAAACCGATCTATGAGCTCTTGCACCACTGCTTCTGTGACGTAAGGGGCGCGGCTCTCCTGGAAGGAGGTAATGGTGCCCAACCGCAGCGGCTGTTTGAGCGCTTCTTGCTGTTCTTCGGCTGTAATCCAGTTGAGCTGGCGCATTCGGCTGAGGACGAGTGCTTGGCGCTGCTTTGCTATTTTGTAGTCTCGAAAGGGACTAAACTCTTCTGGAGCTTGGATTAGCCCAGCCATCATGGCTGACTCGGCCAGCGTAAGCTCAGAGGCATGTTTGTTGAAATAGCTCTGG
>DATNOW010000374.1:0-2176 GCA_036703515.1 Chroococcidiopsis sp. | reverse complement strand
CGCTTGCAGCACGCTCAAAAACGCCTGCCCGATTGGATTTTGCAAAACCCCCTGGTAGAGCAGCAGGGACGCCGCCCGACGCTGCAACGACTGAATTAATCGCAACTCTTGACTGTCCATTCTGGGCTATCCGTACATGCTTTTATAGGCCGGTTTGAGGGCCGGGTTTATAGGCTAGTTTTATGGGCCGGTTTGATTAGGGGAGCGATCGCAAATGGCGCACGAGGGCCAGCAACCCCAAACTGTAGCTCTCAACGCCAAAACCGCTGATCTGCCCCACCGCAATCGGAGCAATGTAGGAATGATGGCGAAACGGTTCGCGGCGGTAAACATTGCTCAGGTGCACTTCAACGGTGGGCAACGCCACCCCGGCGATCGCATCGCGAATGGCAACGCTGGTGTGGGTGTAGGCTCCAGGGTTAATCAAAATGCCGTGATGCTGACCGAGGGCGCTGTGGATTTGATCGATCAGCGCCCCTTCATGATTTGACTGAAATGTCACAACCGCTGCGTTGAGCGATCGCGCCTCGCCTTCTAGCCGCTGATTGATTGCTGCCAGCGTCTCTGAACCGTAGACGCCAGGTTCGCGCTGTCCCAATAGATTTAAGTTTGGCCCATGCAGCACCAAAATGCTGAGCATCGCCTCTGTAGTCGTTTCAGAGTCCACGTCACTCCTCTTACCCTAGCCCTCTGGGTCTCCAACAATTAATACCCCTACACCATACCGGATTAGGGGCAATCGTAATCATGCTGTAAACCAAGAGACTGCGATACGCTGCACTCCGACTTTGATAGTCTTATCTGTCTACCCAACAACGCTCGACGTTCATTCAAAACGCCTCGTCCAAGCATTGTGGCAGCGGTCACGGTCAGCAGACTGGCAGAGTCGGCAAACTAATTAAAGTCGGCAAACTAGTGAATTATGAGCTCAACTATGAGCCAATGTGAGCAGGTTGAGGCGATCGCCCAATCCTATCGACGCCGCTCAGGATCTCTAACAGGCACAGGAATAGGCTCAGGTTCGGGATGAGCATCTGGGCCTAGCAGGGCTTCGACCAGCTTTCTTGCCCATTCTTTAAGCTTTTCCAGTACCTTATCGATGTAGTCCATTAACCAGACCGCTCCTAAAGCGCAGTTTATAGAGTCGCTATACCCAAAATAGACACGAATGGGTGGTTGACATGCAGCTTAATAAATAGATCATAGCCAAATGACCAGAATGATCAAGGGCATTTCGAAAATTGTGTTGCGTTACATATCTTCAGAATACCCCAAAACGGCAGGCCCGCTATCTGAAATTCTCACCCTTAGCGGATCTGGTCATCGGGGATCAGAGCCTCAATCGAGATCAAATGAGTTTGGAATTTTGTTAAGGAGATTTCTCTGAACGAGCTGATTTTTCATGCCTGACCCAAAGCCACCGGTCAAAGCCCTAATTAATGCCCCTGCATAATGCTCTGGAGAATGTCCTGAGTAATTGCTGAACTGCAACACCTGCAAATCCTAGAGTGGGCTAAGGTTTGTCTCAGAGGGTTCTCAGGCTGTCTTCCTATTCTGTGAGGCGTAGTGAGGCTTTACCGTACTCTGCACTGTTCTGCACCGTACTGAAGTTTCACCATTGTCCTTGACTTGACTAGGAGATTTGTTGTGATCAAGCGCGTTATTCTCTCTGGGCTATCGGCTATTGTGATGGCGGCGGCGATCGCCCCGACGGTGAAAGCAGAACCCGTTTCGGAAGTATCGACAGGCTTCCCCCAGGCGGCGGCTGACGTAGGCATGGACGTCACCCCGTTTAACTTAGTTTTTCTCGCCTACCAGGGATTCTTTGAAAGCGAAGGTATTCCCATGGCCAGCGGACTGACCAACGGCTATCGCACGGGTAGCGTCGATGCCGAGGATTTGATCCGGGTGGCGGTGCAAATGCGCCGACTTTCCCCTGAGGCGGCTAGTAATCGTGGGTTTGTCCGCGCGGTTGAAAATCAATTGCGTCAACTGACGGATCTGGGCACCAACTAGAGCGCGATCGTCGCCATATATAGCCGTCGCCATACATAGCCGTCGCCATAATATTGGGCATGAATAATATGGGCATGAACAATTGAGCGTGACTTGCGAGACCGGGCATGGCGAATGGAGCCGTGGCCAGAACGTCAGCAGATGGCTTGGGTAGCTTGCG
>DATNOW010000373.1:0-2450 GCA_036703515.1 Chroococcidiopsis sp. | reverse complement strand
GAGGTGCAAACTGCCCTCAATCGCCTCCGTCGCGATCGCGCCCTGCCGCTGATCGAGCAGGCTCAGTGGATCGCCGCCGCCGCTGCCTTTGCCAACCCCGTCCCCAGTCTTGATTTGGTGGCGACCGCGGCGATCAATGCCCAGTTGGTGGTTGATCTGGGGGCAATCTACCAGCAGTCGTTTTCGATTGAGCAGGGCAAAGTCGTCGCAGGCAACCTAGCGGGGCAAATGGTCAAGCTGGGGCTGGTTGAAATCACCAGTCAGGCGATCGCCCCTCTGCTCAAAAGCCACGCCGTCACCTACGTGGCCGGTGGCGTAATGCAGGGCCTCAGCGCCGCCTACCTAACCCGCATGGCCGGGCTGTGCCTAGTGGAATATTTTGAAGAACGCAGCCTCAACCCCAGCGCCAGCGCACCTTTCCAGCTCGATCGGCTGATCCAGTCACTCAAGGCCGTCTTCCAGGCTAACCAGCGCACTGCGTTCCTGCAAACCCTGGTCAAGCAAGGGCTCAGCCGTTTGGTGCCCGACGCCAATGCCCTATCCACCGCCCTACCGGCAGCCTCATCCTAGCGATCGCCCTCACCTCCGCCTATCCCCTTTGCCCTTGCGCTCCCGTCATGGCTGACAAATCTGTTCCCTTAATCCAAACCCTGACGCCAGAACGATGGGCGGGTTTAAGCATGGATTTTATCGATGCCGGCTACATTGGGCTGCTGGTCAAAAATGGGCAGCTAATCCGCAAGCTAGAGCCAGGACGACACTTTAGCTTTGCCCTGCCGATCTTAGAAAAAGCGCAGCTGATCTTGGTTGACAACAAGATCCGCAACCTGGATGTTGTCTCGCAGGGCGACTTTTTATCGAGCGATCAGTTTTTGGTCAACGTGTCGCTGACCGTGATGTATCAGGTCGTTGACCCGAAACGGGTTGCGCTAGAGCTATCTAACCCGATTGGCTCACTGATCAGCGCCATCAAAGACAACTTGGGCGTGGTGATCAACCAAATGAGCTTGCACGAACTCACCCAGCAGGGACGGGTGCAAATTCGCGAATATATTTTGTCCCATTTAGACAGCTTCTATCTGCTGGGTTTTAACCTCGATGACGTGCGGGTTAGCGACATTAACTTTCCCCAAACGCGGGGCGTGGCACGCCAAGTTGAAGGGCTGACGGCCCGGCAAGAGGCCATCCATGAAGCGGCCGTGCGGCAAGCGGCCGCCCTAGAAAATGCGCCCGCTATCCAGCAAATCAATATTGGCGGGTTGGGTGGTGCTAGTGGCGCTGTGCCGGGTATGCCGGGCGGGGCAGGACGAGGGGCGATCGCGTCTCCCAATGGTTCCGGCTCCCTTAATCTGCCCCTGAACCCTCCAGCGAATCTGCCAGTGGAGGCGACCGTCGTGGTGCCCAGCGCTGCGGCACTACCGCCCAACCGGATGACGGCTCCCAATCTCAACCCCAAGCCCAATCCAAACCCGGCACCGCTGCCGCCCACCACTCTTGCGGTGGATGTTCGCGGGCAGGCGGCCCGCCTGATTCACCGTGCTTCTAAGGCCGTGATTCCCCTGTCTACCAGCCCGTTTACCATCGGGCGCGAGCCACACCACACGCTGGTGTCTGCCGATCCGCTTTGTTCGCGCAACCATGCCCGCATCGACCAAATCCGCGACACCCAAGGCAATACAGCCTACCAGATTACTGATATCGGCAGCTCCAACGGCACCTTCATCAACAATCAACGACTGCCCGCCAACCAGGCGATCGCCCTCAAACCCGGCTTTCTGCTCAAAATTGGGGCAGATGAGTGGGTGTTTGAGCGATAGAGGGGCCTGTAACTTTAGGATTGTGAAATTAATTAATTTCTGTCAGCCATTTTTTCTGGAAGGGCGCACATCGGTGCGCCCCTACCAAAGAATTCCAGGTTATTTAACCTACGATCTTTAGTGATACGTTGCCTCTTGCAGTACAGGTTTGCGATCTAGGCTGCTGGCTAAGAAAAACTCTGCCTTTAAGTCGCCGATTTGCAACAGGTCGCCATCTCTTAAGACCTGCCGCTGGTGGGGAGTGAGCGATCGCCGGTTGACCCTAGTGCCGTTACTGCTGCCCAAATCGGTGAGGTAAAACCCTTGAGACAGGTTGCAGCCAATCACCGCATGACAGCGTGAAACCGAGGCGTGTTTGAGGGCGATGGCGCAGGTTGGGCTTCTGCCCATCAGCCAACTCGCCCCAATCGAGACTAATTGATATTCTTGATGTTCGAGCAGGTTGGTGGCTAATACCGTTGTGCGATGGAGGGCGATCGCCTGGATGTAGTGTTGGCCCACCTGGCAGCGCTTTGGGGCTGCAACGACGAGTTCCAATAACTGCGTCAACTCATCCAAGTTGTAATGACAATCGGCCAATAAAGCATCTGTCAGCGAGGAATCATGCCGCAAAAAGCTAAGCGGTGAATCTTC
>DATNOW010000372.1:0-3752 GCA_036703515.1 Chroococcidiopsis sp. | reverse complement strand
AGACCTTTGGCAATATTGACTACATGCGGACTCCTAAAGCCATTCGGCGGACGTTCCCCAAGACGGCCGGTGGTGAAGAATACGCCGTGGTGAAGCAAGTGTCTGCAACCGATGGTGGCATTATTTCAGAGCGCTCGGGCGAAACTGCCGTGAAGCCTGAAACATCGTCTGCGGCTAAATCTACCTCGGCATCCACACCAGCCCCCACGCCGGCACCCACCGTACGCGCCAGCACAGACACCAGCATGGATATGTTCCGCAACATGGCGCGGGATATCAAGAAGCGCTAGCCAACCGTCTGCAAGCATGGCGATCTCGCTTAGTCCTGTAGCTTAGGACTATGGCTTAGGACTGTCGCTTAGGACTGTCGCTCAGGACTGCGGCTTAGGACTGCGGCTTAGGACTGTAGCTTAACTGTGGATTCAATCACCACCCTGAAATGCTCAGGTAGGGGCGCACAGCCGTGCGCCCTCTTAGCCGATCGGTTTAGGAAGTAGATATGAACATCCCAAAAACGGTAGCTTCTAGCTGCTGAGCGACGCCGCTGACGGTGCATTAGCATTAGCCGTGAGGCTGCTGACCTTACGCAAAATCAGCTCAGGAGAAACAGGCTTCGTCACATAGTCGTTGGCCCCCGCTGCTAAGCCGCGATCGCCCTCTTCAGGATGATGCCCAGAGGCGATCGCAATGATCCCCAGGTTTTGGGTCAAGGGTTTTTGACGCAGTTGACGGATCAGCTCATAGCTGTCGATGTCGGCCAGTTGGGTGTCGATAATCACCATCAGCGGATGCAAGATTTCGATTTGGTTAGCCGCGTTATAGCCCTCGGTCAGCCAGATAATTTGGTAGTCGGCCGCGTTAAGCACATCACAGATAATGTCAGCACTGTCATCTTGACCAGATAGCACCACAATTCGTCGCGTCATGGTGTGATTGAGGGCTGCATCGGGGCGGGTCGCAGAAGGCAGCACAGGGGGCAGCGGCTGCCGGGGCAACCGTACCGTAAAGGTCGAGCCAACATCCACCACCGAGTCGACCTGAATCCAGCCGCCGTGGAGGTCGATCAGCTGCTTGGTCAACGCCAAGCCAAGCCCCGTGCCGCTATATTCCCGTTGATAAGAGTCGTCGAGCTGCTGAAAGGTCTGAAACAACAGCGATCGCTTGTGTTCGGGGATGCCGATGCCGGTGTCTTGAATTTGAAACACCGCTAGGTTGTCTTCTAAAAACACCCGCAGCGTCACATTGCCCTGGGGCGGCGTGAACTTAATCGCATTGCTGAGCAAATTGAGCAAGATCTGCCGCACCCGCAGCGGATCGGCCGCAAAGCGATCGCGGCTGGGATCGAGCTGCAAGTCAAGTTCAAGGCTGATTTTGCTGGCGGCGGCCTTTTCGCGGAACAGGCTAAGGCTTTGCTGCACTAAAAACGATAGCGAGAACTCGCTCACGTTGAGGATTTCTTGCCCCGATTCAAATTGCGATAGCTCCAAAATGTTGTTGATAATTTCGAGCAGATTGCCGCCGCTGTCGTGGATGGCTTGGAGAAAACTGCGCTGCTGCTCGCCCAATTGCTCTGACCACCGCAGCAGGGTCGAAGACATGCCAATGATGCAGGTGAGCGGCGTCCGCAGTTCGTGGCTGACCGAGGCAATAAATCGACTTTTGGTGCGGTTGGCCGACTGCGATACCAGCATGGCGTCGTGCAGCTCTTGGGTGCGTTCGATGACGCGGCGCTCTAGCGTTTGGGTTTGCTGGCGCAGTTGGGCATAGAGCTGAGACTGGCTGATGGCGATCGCCAAGTGATCGGCAATTTGGGTCAAAAACTTTTTCTCGTGGCGCTGCCAATGCCTCGACTGGTGGCAGTCGTGGGCGATCAAAAAGCCCCACACCTGGCCGTATACCAAAATCGGTGCCACCAGCTTGGCCTTAATGCTGGCCCGCTGCAAAAAGTCGAGCAGGCAGGGGCTGAGGCTATATTGCTGAGAGACATCGGCGATCGCCAAAATCTCGCCTTGGAGATACTTGGCCCGCTGCATTTCGACATGCTCAAAACAAAGGTCTTCACCCCAGTGCAAAACCGAAGGAATCTGGCTGGTAGCACGCGATTCGTGGATCACCACCCCACCGTTTTGCCCAATCCCATAATCGCTCGGAGGGCTGGGCAAAGCCTCTGCCTCGGTCAGCGGAGACTGTTGGGGTAGCTGATAGACCACTAGCCGATCGACATTGAGAAACTGCCGCATTTGCTCCACGGCCGTTTCTAAAATCACAGGCAGTTCTAAGCTCTGACGGATCTGGATGATCACCTGCATCAGCAGTCGCTCTTGTTCAAGCTGCTGTTGCAGGGTGAGCTCTAGGGAAGACTCTAGGAGCGGGCTAGGGTTGGGGTCGGGGGCAGGAGGGGCCGCGAGGGTCTGCATCAACCGCAGCGTAAATTGACCTTGTAGGGTCGGGTCATTGGGCTGGGGCAGCGATCGCATTTTTTTGAGCGATCGGGCCAGGGCCGCTTTGGGCGGGCAGCGATCGAGCCAGGCATTGAGGGTAGCGGCGATCGCCTGGGGATCAAAGGTAAGACCGACGCGATAGGTCGTGGGCAGCACCTGATCTGAGGTGGGTTCTGTGACTGACGGTGCAGCCGTGGCATTTGGCACAGCCGTCAGCAGGGCGCTAAAGGGCGCAGAGGCCAGCGCCACAAACTGCTCACCCGCAGAGTCTGCTAAGGCAATATTGGCCGCCATCACAGTTTGTTCTGTCACGATGATGCCGCCATCCCCGATGGCTTGAGCCATATTCAACAGTTGGCTGCGGAGGGCTAACAAGGTGCCAACTGGCAACGACTCAGCAAATGGGCAAGGCTCCGGGATTGGCATGACCTACATTTAACGTAACGAATGGGTAAACCCTAGCGATCGCCCTATGGTGGAAATAGCAAATTGAATAAAACTAGGTTGAGTACTGGGTTGAGTACTTTAGCGTCAGGCAAGGCCACACGTTAACAACAGCGCTTTATTCAGTTCAGTATTCTTCGGACTGATCACGTAGGATTGGGAATTCATCAAAACCAGAGCGTTATTTTTTGAACAGGCGGGCTAGCCACCCTTTTCAAAAGATAGTTTTTTGCTCTGCTTTCGTCCCTAGCCCTGAGCGACTGCCATAGCAAGGGTCGCGCAAACGCGAATCTAGAAAATCCAATGATATCGATTGTATCTTGTCTAATTACGTCACTTTTACGGATTGGATCAAGATGTTTGTATCGATACCGATTGGGGCGTTGGCGCAGCGGTTTGGCCGAGGGAGGTTTGGGGAATACTGCCTCTAGCATCTAGTAATCAGCAGATAGCTCACCCCATAAACCCCAATAAATCAAACCTATTTCTCCAACCTATTTCTCCAAAGATGGACACTGATCGACTCTCGTCCATCCCGCTACTCCTCTAAACAAGAACCATTTTGTTACTATTTGTTATCGTCTGTTACTTAGTCTTACGAGCGTCGATTAAATAAAGCCAGCGTTTAATTTTTTTGAAACTGCGGCTCAGCTTCGTGTTCAAAAAAACAGCTTTGATTTTTTATGAGATTCGTGATCCCTAACGCAGTAGACGATGCTTCAACCCTAAGCGCATTCATTTCCGGATAGAACCCATGCAAAGTGCTGTTGTAGTACCTACCATCTTGGTGATCGAAGATGAAACCAGTATTCGAGAAACCGTTGTTGATCTCCTAGAGTTTCAGGGGTTTCAGACGCTCAGCGCCGC
>DATNOW010000371.1:0-3721 GCA_036703515.1 Chroococcidiopsis sp. | reverse complement strand
AACACTCGTGCGAGTTCATCCCCTTAGGGCACGATGGTGACGCGGTTTCAGTACGATATTGAAACGATTGTCCAGGGCTATGCCCAAGGCTACTTTTTGATGTCGGATGAAGACAGTGGCTCTCTGGGCTGGTATTCTAGCCGCAAGCGGGCCCTGATTCCGCTGGATGAACGGTTTCGCTATCCGCGATCGCTCCAGCGGGTGCTCAACCAAGAGCGCTTTGCGGTAGCGGTCGATCGCGCCTTTGACGATGTTGTGGCAGGATGCGCCGATCGCGATACGACCTGGATTTCAGACGAACTCAAGCATATTTATCGAGCCTTACATCAGGCTGGCATTGCCCATAGCTTTGAAACCTGGCAGGGTGACGAGCTGGCTGGCGGCATTTTGGGGCTGGTGATCGGCGGGGCCTTTATTGGTGAATCGATGTTTTATTGCATTCCCGAAGGCTCTAAGGTGGCGATGGTAAAGCTGGTGGAACGATTGCGATCGCGTCAGTTTGTGCTGTTTGATGCCCAGATGAACAACCCCCACCTAGAACGGTTTGGGGCCTATATTGTCGAGAATGACGACTATCAGCGATCGCTCCAGCAGGCCCTAGAACGGCAGTGCAGTTTGGTTTAAGCAGTTTGGTTTGACGCACGATTCTTAACGCAGGGCAAATCGCCGCACCGCAAACAGGCTGCCCATCAGCCCCACCGAGCTGCCCAGCGCCAGCAGCGCCAGCGGCAGCAAAATCGCCTTCTCGGGGCCCAGCACTAGCCCGTTGGCAATGAACTGGATAAAGTCGGGCTGCTGCACCAGCAGCGAACCCATCGATTGCTGCACGCCCACAATCAGCCCCCAGGAAATCAGCGAACCAACCACCCCAAAGGTGATGCCCTGGAGCACAAACGGAAAATAAATCCAGGTGGTGGTGGCCCCCACGAGCTGCATCACCTCGATTTCGCGCCGCCGAGCCATGACGATCAGCCGAAT
This sequence comes from Chroococcidiopsis sp., assembly GCA_036703515.1. Classification (GTDB taxonomy): domain Bacteria; phylum Cyanobacteriota; class Cyanobacteriia; order Elainellales; family Elainellaceae; genus DATNOW01. Next base: position 2,743 of record DATNOW010000371.1, on the reverse strand, counting down.
TGTGGTCGTAATTACGGCGATCGCCGTTAGCGTCAGCACCGTTGTAATGCCGATGCTGACCCAGCTTAGCCCTGTATTGAGCTGGGCAATGCGCTGCACGGCCTCATCCACATACAGCACCTCATCGACACCCTGCATCGTCTTGAGCTGACGGGCCAGCATGGGCACATCCTCCGACGAGCGCGCCTTGACCTTAAGCTCATCCACCAGCGGGTTGCCGTTGAGCTGCTGGGTCGCCCCCTGAATATCGGAAATGCCCATGTCATCGACCAGGGTTTTCCAGGCTTCTTCCTTGGTGACAGCGGTGACAGACGTTACCTCAGGCAGTTGCTCAATCAGCGGCTTGAGGCTGCTGGCCTGCACCCCCGTTTGCAGATAAACCGAGACCTCAAGCTGACTGCCAAACTGGTTGAGTAAGCTTTCAAATTGCCACGACGCTTGCAGGCTAATGCCAAACAAAAACAGCAGCACCGTCACGGTGCTAATCGCGGCCCAGTTCATCCAGCCGCCGCGTTTTAATCCCAGCAGGGTTTCCCGCAATAAATAATCTGATTTTGTCAGCAATCGCAGCATGGTTCACTCCCTATTCCACAGTCGCTTTATGCTTTAGCCCTCTAGCTTCTGTTCTGTAACTTCTGTCCCGTATAGCCCTGTAACGTCAGTCTCGCAACGTCAGTTTGATGAGGGGATGCATCCTGAAAGTCTCTCTCGTAGAGTGCTTCAAATTGTTGAGTGTTTCAAATTAGAGTTTGGCGCATGAGTTCCAAACGAATTCGAAACGAATTCCAAACACTAATTTATAGTCGATGCCATCGCGAATGTCCATCAAAGTCTATTGCCGTACCCCAAAAACTCGCTCTAGAGCGCTTAACCGAGTAATGTAGCGAAATACTAAAACGGGTTGCTGTGGGTGTAAATTCTTGAAAGGATGGGCAATAGCCTATCTGTCCATCGTTCACTGCACGCGCTATGAGTCTTACGGTTATTAAATTTTCGTCAGAAGATTGTGGGCTGTGCCACAAAATGTCGTTTTATGACCAAAAGGTCGCAGCCGAACTAGGACTAGAGTTTGTCGATGTCAAAATGCAAGACACCGCCACCTACCGCAAATATCGCAAGATCTTGCTGACCCAATATCCCGATAAGGCCGAGATGGGTTGGCCCACCTACATTGTCTGCGCCGCACCTGAGGCAGAGTTCCAAATCGTGGGCGAAGTCAAAGGGGCCCATCCCAAGGGTGAGTTTCGCAGCAAGCTACAGGATGTGATTGCCCAGTTTAACTAGGCCATGAGAAGTCGCCTATAGCCAGGTGGATACTGAGCGCAGGTAGGCTGGGATCTCGCCTTGATCGGGAGGAAATTCGAGGATCGTTTCTTTGAGCCCGAGGTAGCCCGATTCGCTAAACGCCAGCAGCACCCGCTGTAGCGCTAGCCAAACTTCGGCTTCATATTCCCAATCTTTGTAGCGATTGGCATGGCCGGCGATCGCCCGCAATGCCCAAAAGTAGGTGTTGCGCACCACAGGGCCTTGTTTCCTAAACTCTGGCACATCGTCTTTGTGCAGAAATAAGATCTGATCCTCAATCCTGGCTCTCACGCGATCGCTTCCATACAGGTGTACTAATTTCTTTATGGTGTCGCATTCTGCGGCGGCTGTCAATCGCCTGCGAGTACTAGTTCTTCTGTCCCCTCTCCTTCGGGAGAGGGCTAGGGTGAGGGTAGATTTCGCGATTCATACCTAGATTCAGCCATGCCATCTACCTCACCCTAGAAGCTGCTGACAGAGCGCGCGGAAGTGATCGCCCCGGCTCTCGAAGTTGGGATATTGGTCAAAGCTGGCGCAGGCGGGGGAGAGCAATACGACCTTGGCGCTGTGCTGAGTAGCGAGGGTGGCGGCTTTTTCGACGGCGCGATCCATCGTTTCGACGATTTCGTAGTGGCGATAGCCGACCTGTTCGAGACGCTGGGCAAACTGGGACGCTGCACTGCCAATTAATAGAACGGCGGCGGCTTTGGCTTGAATGCGCTGGAGCCAGGCGGTGTCGTCGCCCTCCTTGGCTTCGCCGCCCGCAATCAGGATGGCGGGGGCGTTGACGGCCGCGAGCCCCACCTCGGCGGCATCGTAGTTAGTCGCCTTGCTGTCGTTGACAAAGTCAATGCCCTGCCAGGTGATGATGTGCTCCAGGCGGTGGGAAACGCCGGGGAAGGTTGCTAAGGCGCTGGCGATCGCGGCTTTATCGATGCCCGCCAGGCAGGCGGCTGCCACGGCCATTAGCAGGTTTTGCTGATTGTGGCTGCCCAGCATCCGCAGGGACGATACGGGCGCGATCGGCTCGCCTGCAAACACTGCCCAGCCGTCTTCAATATAGGCTCCTCGCCCCGATTGACCCGATTGACCCGGCAGCGCAGCTTTGCCCGCGACGCTTGTCCAATAGGCATCGCGCCATTGCGCAGCGGACGTGGCGCGCAGGTAGGGATCATCGCCATTCAGCACCTGAAACTCAGCCTGTTGGATCAGATGGGCCTTAATGGCGTAGTAGTTATCGAGGGTTTTGTGGCGGCTGAGGTGATCGGGGGTAAAGGTTGTCCAAACGCCGATTTTGGGGGCGATGCTGGCGGAGGCTTCAATCTGGTAGCTGCTGAGCTCGGCAATCACCCAGTCGGGGGGCTGGGCAGAGAGGGCCAGTTCACAGGCTGCGTAGCCAATGTTGCCGCAGGCCGGGGCGTGCAGCCCTGCCGCTTGA
>DATNOW010000370.1:0-4863 GCA_036703515.1 Chroococcidiopsis sp. | reverse complement strand
GCTGTGCATCGTTGATTCAGCAGGTGCATCGCCTTGAGTCTGCGCCGATGTAAGCGCTCCTGAGGTATCCTAACGGACTCGCTGAAAAATCCCATGCCACCGTTCGTCTATCCCCATTCCTCCCTTCCCTGCCCCCACTCTCCCATCTCCCTCCAAGCCCACTAGCCCTCGCGCATCTATTGCGGCACTCGCACAGGCTGTGTTCCCGATTGAGTTAGCTGGGCGGCGGATTGGTTCACTAAGCTGAGCGCTTGTGCGGCAGGCACCCCGGCGGCCCGCAGCGCATAAAAGGCTTTGGTGTCTTCAAAGTAGGGATTGGGAGTAGGGGGCAGGGTGCCTGTTCCCGTCGCCTGGATGCGAACATTGCCGATCTGAGGTTGGTTGACCGATCGCCCATGGTAGGCACGGTTGAGGTTACGCTGCACAGCGTCGGCCCGACGGTGCTGTTGCCGGGTAAAGCCTGGCCCGTGGGCGATCGCCACCGCTGAGCGATAGTTGGGATTGGTGCGTCGCGGTCGCCCAGGTCTGCCGTAGCTCGCCGCTTGGTGAATGTGGTGCCCTCGTACCCGTCGATAGGGGCCAACCCGCGATCGCCCCAGACGGTTGGCCGCATCCCAATCGGCAAGCTCAAAGGCATCGCCTGAGAGTTGTGAGAGTTCTGACAGGTCTGGCAGGTCTGACAGGTCTGACAGGTCTGGCAGGTCTGACAGGTCTGGCATCACCGCAGCATTCGCCACACGCTGCAATAAACGCCGTAATAAACCCCGATCGCGTGCGACCCGACGGGTAATCTGACGTACCGCCTGGGGCAGCACCCGCATTGACAGCCCGTGCCGCCGTGCGTTTTGCCCAACCCGCTGAACGATCACAGGAAAGGCGCGCACAGCAGCTCGCCCCCCTTGCCGGATGAGCGATCGCACTGCCTGATGCAAACTGCCAAGCAACTGTTGATAAAGCGAGCGGGTTAAAGGAGTCGAATTCTGCCCCGTCGCGGCTCTGACCAAAACCCGTGCGCTCGCCCGAACTAGCGCTGGTAACGGCCGCCCAACGCCATCCTCTGCGTCTGCAACCCGATTGGCTAACTGCGCCAATTCTGCCCCATGGACACAGCGCCCGTTGCGGGGGGAATGGAGACACCGGCCACAGCCCAGCGGAAAATAGCCGTGAATACCCCGTTCTAGAGAGTTAGTGTCACTATCGGCAAAAGCAAGGCGAGGGCGAAGAACTTGGTCACTCATGGATACATCTCCAATGGCGATCGCAAAAGCAGGATGCTGATCTTGGGGGCTAGCGCCCTGAATTAAGCACTCAAGCCATAGACCCATCTATAGCCACAATCCCAAGCCACAGTCCCAAATGGCAAGCTTGAGCTAGGTTTTTAGCATAGAAGCCAAGCGATCGCCGCACTAGTCACACAAGTGTGGTCATGCAAGTGTGGTCATGCAAGTATGGTCATAGACTTGAGGTAGCTCAATTGGGGGATGAGATTTAGGGTGCAACGATCCGTGACAGGTCCCTAAGAGATCCAATCAAGCGTGAAAAAAACTGTTGTTTGTTTCTTGCCGCTAGTGAGCGTAGTCATGATGGGCTCCCCTGCTGTTGCCCAAGACTGCACGCTCGATCAATCTTTCTATCAGCAGCAGGCCCAAGCGCTAGCGGCGAGTCGTCCTGGTGCACTCTACGAAGCCGAGACTGGCTTTGTCCATTGGTCGATGCCTGACTTGGGGCGCGTATCTGTCCGCATCGGTGGCTGCCAGCATTTTGGGCTAGAGGCGGTGTCTGAGCGCAGCGCATCTCAGCCTTCTAGCCCAGAGCAAGCCATTGCCATCGCCCGCTATTTGGTGTTGTCGGCTTGGCCAGCGCCCAATGACAGCCAAGTGGCGATCGCCCTAGCTGGAACCGTTGATATCACTCAAACAGAAGACGGCAGCGTGGTGTATCGTTACCCAATGCCAGGGGTTGAAGCGTTGACGCTAGAGCAGACGTTTGCGGCGGGTATAGAAACACTCAGAGTACGGGTGATTTTCCCGACGTAACGGCGATCGGTCACTCATCCAAGCTCTTTTAGCCGCAGGGGGTTATCATCCACTGCAAGCAAGCATCTCTCCATTGCAAGCAAGCGTCGTGCATTATGCATGAATCGCCTCTTTGACATAGCCTGGCACTTGGCCAATTTGGTCGCGGCTGACCATGAGGTTTGTCACAGCGCGAATTGTGGTGGGCCCGACCGTAAGCATCTCCACGCCGAAATCGGCCAAGCGCTGCACCAGGGTGGATGCAGGAATGAGCGTGCTCTGGAACATGACAATATTGGTCTGGACATCGGCGGGATTGATCGTAATGCCCTCGATGGCGTGGAGCGCTTCGGCGAGAAACTTGGCATTGTCGTGATCGTCTTTGAGCCGTTCGCGGTGGTGCTGGAGGGCATAGAGGGCCCCCGCTGCGAGCAAGCCAGCCTGTCTCATGCTGCCGCCAAACATCTTGCGAAAGCGACGGGCGCGGGCGATCGCCCCCTGAGAACCGACCAAGGCCGACCCAATCGGCGCACCCAACCCCTTAGAAAAGCAAACGCTGACGGTATCAAATGCCTGAGCATAGGCTGCTTCAGAGATGCCCGTGGCGACGCAGGCATTCCACAGCCGAGCCCCGTCGAGATGGAGCCGCAGGTCATTGGCATGGCAGACATGGGCGATCGCTTCGATTTCAGCTAGCGGAAAGATCTTGCCGCCGCCGCGATTGTGGGTGTTCTCGACGCAGACCAGCTTGGTGGGCGGAAAATGCGGATCTTCCGGGCGCAGCACTGCCTCCACATCCGAGGCGCGAAAAATGCCGCGATCGCCCGCCAGCAGACGGCATGACACCCCCGACAGCGCCGCCGGGCCGCCGCCTTCGTAGTAATAAATATGCGACTGACCTTCTAAAATCACCTCATCACCCGGCTCGGTATGCAGCCGCAGGGCAATTTGATTCGACATCGTGCCCGACGGCACAAACATCGCCGCCTCTTTGCCCAACAGCTCAGCCACGTAGTCTTCTAGCGCATTCACCGTCGGGTCATCGCCAAACACATCATCCCCCACCTCAGCGTGGGCGATCGCCTCTCGCATCGCGGGCGTGGGCTGGGTAATCGTGTCACTGCGCAGATCAATTCGCATAGAGTAGTTGGGTCTAAGGGGTGAAGGGTGAAATCGGGTCAACGTAGAGCGTATTGAATATACGATTTGAATGTGTAGTGTGCAACTTTGCTGAATCCCCTCACCCTAAATCCTCTTCCAGAGCGGGAGAGGGACTTTGAGCCACTCTTGCACCCCTTCGCCCCATTTGGGAGAAGGGGTGGGGGGATGAGGGCTGCTTGAGCATTGCACATCGCGCCATTAAATATAATTTGCTTTTGATATCTAACTGTAAAGCTTATCGATCCAACCTGCATCAATTGGACTTTGTCCCCATTGTTCGTGGGAATATAGCTTTATACGCTGGAGAAAAAGGGCCGACATGAAAGACATCATCAAGGGGCTGCGGACGTTCAAATCACGCTATTTTTGCTCGAACCAAGAGCTATTTGAAGAACTGTCGCACGGTCAACACCCCAAGGTGCTGTTCATCACCTGCTCAGATTCGCGCATCGACCCTAACCTGCTCACTCAAACCCAGCCCGGCGAGCTGTTTGTAATCCGCAATGCGGGCAATATTGTGCCTCCCTACGGGGCGACCAACGGCGGCGAAGGCGCATCGATTGAGTATGCCATCCACGCTTTGGGCATTGAGCATTTAGTCATCTGCGGCCATTCTCACTGCGGGGCGATCAAGGGCTTGCTCAAGCTCAGCAGCCTCGAAGAAGAGATGCCCCTCGTCCACAACTGGCTCCAGCACGCAGAGGCCACCCGGCGGCTGATGAAAGAAAGCTACGGCGACCTCGAAGGCGAAGATCTGCTCGATATGGCGATCGCCGAAAACGTGCTGACCCAAATCGAAAACCTCAAAACCTATCCCGTCATTCGGGCTAAGCTGCATCAGGGCAAACTCAAAATCTACGCCTGGATCTACGACATCGACACCGGAGAAGTGGTGTCTTACGACGCTGAGCGCCGGGCCTATGTGCCGCCCCACACCCAGCTCCATCCCTCTGAGCTAGACCCAGAGTTGAGTGCCCCTGTGGCCTGCGAAATTCCAGGGCTTGCACCGGCCAGCGCCCCTGCCAATGCCACCATTACGGTATCGGCCAGCACGCCCGTCGCCCAGGCAACTCCCCATGGGGCTTCTAGCACCCCATCCAACGGCGATGCCCAACGGCACTATGCCTTTAGCTGGTCGTCGCCTGAGCAGGCCGATCGGATTTATCGCGGCTCGGCTAACAAGCGCTAGGAATTCGCGCATTGTGTAGATTAGCCCTTGAAAGTCCCGTGGTGCAGGCATCTTGCCTGCATGGGTTACACTCTGGCAGGCAAGATACAGGCAGGCTAGAAGCCTGCACCACAAATTCATGCCAGGATTCATTTCAGGCAATCGCCACCGTTCTAAGGAAAAAACAGGCATGACCCGCAAACGGCTGATCATCGAAATGGGGATGGGGATTGACCAGCATGGTCAAGAGCCAACGGTGGCCGCAGCGCGGGCTGTGCGAAATGCGATCGCCCACAATGCCCTACCGGGGGTATGGGAAGTCGCCGGGCTGAGCCATCCCAACCAAATGATCGTCGAAGTCCAGGTGGCTGTGCCCTATCCAGAGCAGGTGCGCGAGGCGGAGGTGCTGGCGGTGCTGCCGTTTGGGCAGAAGTCGCTGACGGTGGAAGCGGGCGGCATGGTAGTGCAGGGAAGGGCGATCGCCGACCTCGATGACAAAAACGACGAAATGCTGATTGC
>DATNOW010000369.1:0-3574 GCA_036703515.1 Chroococcidiopsis sp. | reverse complement strand
GGGCTGGTCGGCAACGGCCGGTGCGGTAGACAACTGGGTTTACGAAGACGTCAACACCACGTTCATCAACGACGAGGAGATGCAAAAGCGTCTGCTTAACCTCAACCCCCACTCCTTCCGCAAGATCGTCAGCACCCTGCTAGAGGTTAACGGTCGCGGCTACTGGGAAACCAGCGAAGAAAACCTAGAGCGTCTGCGCGAACTCTACCAAGAAGTCGAAGATCGCATCGAAGGTATCGAATAGGGTGGGTTAGTTACTAGTTAGTTACTAAGTGAGAAAACATACTCACTGGTAAAACGCACACTGGTAAAACGCATTTCGACTACGCTCAATGCTCAACTTTTCGCAAGAAGAGCGTTGAGCGTAGTCGTTTGTAACGAGCCCCAAGGGAGAAAACCCGGCAACTAAACTCGATCTAATCCGGTCTGTCCCTGCCTATCACTCGCCGCAGAGAACCTCAGGATGCTACCAATAACGTCTCGACGGAACCTCTCGACGGAACTTCTCGACGGATTGCTAGCTGACTGGCTTTAATAACCGCACAAATCCTTCTTGCTCAAAATGGCGATCGGTGGTTAGTGCTTCAGCAACGTCCCGTTGATGCATCAAAATAAAACTGACTGCATCGCAGAGGGAATAGGTTTTGTCTTGCCGCAGGGTTAGCAACTCAACAGCAGATCGGTGGATTGACTCATCAACCCATACAGTCTCAATATCCGGGTTGCCTAACAGATCAACCACAAAATCAAGAACGGACGCACGGGGAAATCGTCGAGCATTAGCAAGGGCGACATACTCGGCAATAACGTAATTGTGAGTCAGCCGGATGATTGCTTTTCGATAAGCAACGGAGGCTTCAGTATGCAGCGGCTCAGTGGAGAACTGGAGACAGAGCAACCCAGAGGTATCGAGAAGCATTATTCTCCCTCGTGGGTGCTGCCATAGTCTCTTGCTAGATCCGCATCGATGTTTTCGTTGTCTGCATCTGTAGCGCTGTCTAGCTCTAATGTTCCAAAATGACGCTCAAACCTTGCCCGCGCTGCATTTTTCTCAGCGTCATCCAAAGTTGGCTTCAAAGCCTGGGGAAATTGTTGTTCTAACAGGGTTGCGACTAACTGGGCTGGAGAAATCCCGATCGCCTGGGCCTGTTGCTGAATGGCCCCAAACACCTGTTCGCTGAGTTCTAAGGTCAGATTCTGGCTCATGAGTGTTGAGAAAGGCGACTGCTGCAACCACTGTAGCCTAATTATAAGTTTCCCCAGAACTTGCCTACTACCTACATCTACTAAGACTGAATCCCATTCCAAAGCCACCATTACCTGGCTTTTTCCTAAAAAAGCCGGGGATTTCTCGTTAAAGTGCTATCACAGCTCGGGCAATTCGCTATCATCATCGCAGTGTGGACGGTGGCAGGTTTCCGTGGAAGAGGAGCGTGACGCCCCCACAGGCGCAACCCCGATTCTGGGTTGCTGCGATCTTTCGGTATGTCTTTTGGTTCAAATGTACTAACATAGCGAATAGCAAGCATTCTTGCAGTCCTATGGCATCCATCCTTCTCAACAGTAACTACCGCATCATTCGGGCGCTGCGCGGTTCCAACTACGCTTTTTTGGCGCAGGACATTGAGGAACCCGACAGTGGCTATTGCGTGCTTAAGCAACTGCCCCTGCCGTCGGATATCCAGTCGAATCGTCTCTTTCGCGGTCTGTTTTTGGAGCGCGTCGAGATTTTGCAGCGTCTTGCTAGCGTCAACGTCCCGTTTGCCCAGCTCAGCGACTATTTTGAGGAAGACGGGCAGCTCTACATGGTGCGTGAGTGGATTGAGGGTACAACCTTGACCTGCCGCGTGCAAAAGGGTGGTGTGCTAGATGAAGCTGAGGCGGGCGAGCTGCTTTATAGTCTGCTGCAAGACCTGAGTCAGATCCATGCCGCGCAGACGTTTCACGGCAACCTCAAGCCCAGCAACATTGTGCTGCGGGGTGGGGAGCCGCTGCTGACTGATTTCATCATGCTGCCCGTGGCTCCGGAGTTACCGAGTGCGATCGCCAGCACTAGCCCCGATGAGGCGATCGCCCCCCTCGGATTTTCACCCCCAGAGTATGCCACCGGGCAGATTTTTTATGCCAGCGATCTCTACAGTTTGGGGCTGATTGCCATTTATGTACTGACGGGTAAAGCGCCCCACGATCTCTATGCCGATCCCCAGACGGGACGCATCCTCTGGCAGCGCTATGCCACTGACCTGACGCCCGAACTGGTGGAAGTGATTGATCGGGCTATCCAGCCGCACCCGGAAGACCGCTATGCTACGGCGGCGGAGATGCTGGTGGCTTTTGAGGAAGCGGTGGCCGCGCCACCGACTCACCCGGTTGCGGTCAGTTTGCCCCACCTGCCCGTGAATGCGGCCCTGATCAATCGCGGCATTCAACTGGTGGCGGGGTTGGCCTTTGTGGCGGGGGTATTTTTGCTGGGGCGATCGCTGTTTGGTCTGGTGTTTAAGCCGAGTGTGGCTGATTCTGGAGCTAACTCTGCGGCGAACCCTGCCGCCCCGGCTCTAAACACGGCCAGTCCTAGCGCCACTGCCAGCGGTACAGCTGCACCCGCAAGCCCGTCGCCAGGGGCGACGCTGTCGCCCATTGCCCAGTCGGGGCCGTTGACCCAAGACGACGCGGTAGCGGTGATCAACCAGTGGCTAGGGGCCAAGCGGCAAATTTTTTCGCCTCCGTTTAATGCGGCGCTTGTGGCTAGCCTGACGACCAACCCGCTTTATCAAGACGTGGCCGCACCGGGTGGGGCAATGGAGTGGCTCAAGGCCAACAATGCCCGCTATGAGTTTCGCTCTAGCCAGGTTGCATCGGTCGAAAACCTCACGGCTGAGGGCGATCGCGCTGTGGTCGATGTCACGGTGTCAGAAGACCGGACGCTGTATGTGGGGCAAACCATTGACGCTACCCAGTCGGGGCAGGGCATCAGCCGCATGCGCTACGAGCTGCAAGCGGTCGATGGCGTCTGGAAAATTGCCGACTATCGCAGTGCACCCCCACCGCAAGCCCAAACGCCCTAGGCGGTTTTGGTCAACACAAACACGTTGCCCTCATTGCCGCGCCCAATCCGCATATCCCCATCAAGGTAGGTAATCTCGAGCCAGCCCATGCGATCGCGGTTTTGAATCGACACATCCACGGCTGCAAACCGCTTGCCTGTGGCGATCGCCTCGATAAACGTAGACGGAGAGCGGTAGCCCACCCAGCGCTGCAAGCCCAAAATCAAGCGCTCAAACCGGACATTGACCCGCCGCTCTGAAGTCGCCTCAAACTCTGCGGCCACGCTGACGAGCCCTTCTAGGTAGGGCAATCCATACACTTCGGCAATGTTGTAAATCTTGCGATCGCGGAGGGCAATGAACTGGTAGATTTGCCCCAGCTTGAGCAGCGGAAAGCGATCGATCCCCAGCAGTTCGGCGCTGGTGGTGTAGAGCAGCCGCCAGTTGCCCTCTAGCATTTCCGCGGCCTCCAGCGGTCGGGGGGTAGGGTTGCGATCTTCGAGTTGGGCGATCGCCGCCATGATGGCCTG
>DATNOW010000368.1:0-3145 GCA_036703515.1 Chroococcidiopsis sp. | reverse complement strand
ACCTGTTCGCCAAACAAAAACCGCGCCATCAGCGCCACGGCTAGGGGCTGGGAGTCAATCATCACCGACCCCAAGCCAGCACTGGTTCTGACTAAACCTTCCGCCAAAAAACCCTGAAATAAGCTGCCATCAACCAAGCCAAACAGCGCAATCCACAACCACGCTTTCCAGCCTTTGGGCTGCGATCGCCCCATCCACATCGCTGCGGCCAAGACCAAGAGCCCGGCCGGCAGCAGCCGCACCCCAGCCATAAACAGCGGCGTAGTCTGCGGAATCACCCCCTTCATCGCTACCATCGATGTGCCCCACAGGAAGAAAGGCGCAATCAAGAGCAATGGAGCGAACGGAAATTTGGATGCGGTCAGCTTAAGATGCATGAGCAGCTAGGGATACTTATACTAATCTTACTCATTTTGTGTAGTTATGTATCGTTATGTTAAATAATCAAAGGTGCGATCGCCTAGTTTGAGCCGATCAAAATGAATAGGGCTTGGGTTACGTTCCCTCATCGGGATCGTAAACAAATCCTTGAAGTTAAGGCACACTAGAGTTCAGCAGGTTTACACTCTCATTGCCTTGCAGTTTTAACCGCAGCCTTAACCGCAGCCCTAACTACAGTCTTAACCACAGTTTTAACCACTTAGAGTAACGTTTAACCATGATTTGGCCGTTCAAGCCGTCGTTTCGAAAACAAATTGCGCGCATAGAGATCACAGGAGCCATCGCTGCTCCAGCCCGAAAACGAGTGTTGGAGGCCCTAAAAACTGTCGAAGAACGCAAGTTTCCTGTGCTGTTGCTCCGCATCGATAGCCCTGGTGGCACCGTGGGAGACTCCCAAGAAATCTATAGCGCCTTAAAACGACTGCGTGAAAAAATCAAAATTGTTGCCAGTTTTGGCAATATTTCGGCATCGGGTGGGGTGTATATTGGCATGGGAGCCCACCACATCATGGCTAACCCTGGCACGATCACCGGCAGCATTGGCGTGATCTTGCGGGGCAACAACCTAGAACGACTGCTCGAAAAAGTCGGCGTCTCATTCAAAGTGATTAAATCGGGGCCCTACAAAGATATTTTGGCCTTTGACCGCGAGCTTACCGATCCTGAGAAACATATTCTGCAAGAGCTGATTGATACGAGCTATAACCAGTTTGTCCAAACCGTAGCGGATGGGCGCAATTTGACCGTGGAAGCCGTCAAGCAATTTGCCGATGGACGGATCTTCACCGGACAGCAAGCGGTAGAACTGGGCGTGGTCGATCGACTCGGTACGGAGGACGATGCCCGTCGTTGGGCGGCAGAATTGGTAGGGCTAGACCCAGAAAAGACGACCTGTTTTACGCTAGAAGAAAAAAAAGGAGTGCTCAGTCGCTTTTTTTCGGGGGGTGAGTCTGGGCTGAGTCAATCCGTCAATCGCTTGAGTCGAAACCATCTCGGGGTTGATGTGTCGACCGCTGCTGAGTGGTTAGAGTTTGAGTTGTCTACCAATGGGCTCCCCCTCTGGCTGTATCGTTCGTGATAGAGCGGAGATGAGCGGTAGGTTGGATGGCATCGTAGCTGCGACAGGGGCTTGCTAACAGGTCGATGGATTGTTTTTGCTGGCTACAGCGGCGATGAGCGGCCGGTCTGGGAAGACTTGATGTAAGCGTTTAGGGGTTCATTGCTGTGCATTCCAAATTTTTCAAAATTTAGCATCCAGCATTCAGTATCGAGTGTCTATAAGTTTGTTGTGAATTTGACGAGGAGGATCTCTACGTGGATTGGCGAGTGCGGGCAATTCGAGGGGCAACGACAGTTTCTGAAAATTCGGCGGAGGCGATGCGAGAAGCCGTCACAGAGCTGCTAGACGAGTTAGAAACCCGCAATAACCTTGATCCGACTGAAATTATTAGCGCGACGTTTTCAGTCACTCGGGATTTGGATGCTATTTTCCCGGCGGCGATCGCCCGTCAACGTCCCAATTGGCAAAATGTGCCGCTGCTTGATGTGCAGCAGATGCACGTTGAGGGCAGCCTAGAGCGCTGTATCCGGTTTTTGATCCACGTCAATTCGCCGGTTAGTTCGGCGGCCATCCACCACCCTTACCTGCGCCATGCCAAAGCGCTGCGCCCCGACTGGAGCATTTCGCCTGTGATTCTATCGTCATGACGAGTTAGGATTGCGGTTTAAACCAAACCCCAATGCGTTTCCAAAAGGAGAGCATTGGGGTTTTTGTCATGCATGATTCTTAATCAAGCTGCGCTAATCAAGCTGCGCTAATCAAGCTGCGCTAATCAAGCTGCGCTAAATACCGCTCAACTAGAATGATTGCCACGATGTCATCGATGGGGCGGGGCGGGGTGCGCATTCCCTGGGGAATCAGGCGTTCTAGACCTTTGGGGGGATAAAGTTGCCAATAGCGATCGCGCGCCTCTAGGGAACTGTAGCGTTCATCGATCATCACCACGGGCGGTAGCGGGGTGGGATGATCGAGTGCGTCCAGCGCCTGCTTCCATTCGCGGGCGCTAGTTTGGTCACCCATGACCACCGTCGAGACGGGGTATTGGGCACAGAGAGACTGAATCGTGGCGATCGCCTCTGACGAGGGCACCACTTGATGGTACAAAGGCTGGCGATCGGCCCCAATCACCGCCAAGCCACACTTTTGGCGACCCGGATCAAATCCTAAAATTACAGATGGCGACACGGCTCAGTGGCATAGATGAGGGGTTTGCTGACAAATGAGAGCTTGGGGAAAGGGTGAAGGGTGAAATTCAATCGCGGTTTAATCGCGCTTGGACAATATCCCATTTGTAGGGTGTGTTAGGCGCTAGCCGTAACGCACCGCAGGCATTTTATTTTCACGCAAGGCCCTGCTTGGGGGGGCAACGCTGACATTCCTATGCCCTAGCTTGGCGTTACAAGACTTCACAAGTATAGCGACAAAACTGTATTGAAATATACGGTTTTGTTTTTAGCGTCTACATATAGTAAATGCTCAGTCAAAAATCACATATATAGCGTTTTGATTTTGGTTCCTCCCCTCTCTTTCCAAGTTTAGCTGGGGTGAGTGCCAGGTTGAAACGTGGGTCATTCTGTTCACGATGGCGTTGAGGATTGCATTCGGGCCCTTTGGATTGCTGTGTTGCTCTTAGCGTGTGAGTTT
>DATNOW010000367.1:0-2227 GCA_036703515.1 Chroococcidiopsis sp. | reverse complement strand
AGCTTGCAGGTGCAAAGCACCGGAGACACTATGCTGGTGGTGCGCGGCCCCGGTGGCACTTGGTGCAACGACAGCTATAACGGGCAAAACCCAGGCATCGCTGGACAGTGGTTTTCGGGTACCTATGAGATTTGGGTCGGCTCCCCCAGCAATGACGCCTACTATCCCTATATCATCCGCATTTCTGGCACTGAGCCGAGCCAGTAAGCCGAGCCAGTGAGCCGTGGATGCACCAAATTCTCATCCTGACTAAACCCCTGACCCAACCAATACCGCACCGAACGAACTTTACCGAACGAACGTTTCCCGTGAGCAATTCTTCCGCCCAAGATATCCAAGCCCTGTTTAACCGCATCGCCCCGATCTACGATCAGCTCAACGATTGGCTGAGCTTCGGGCAACATCGCATTTGGAAGCAAATGACCGTGCAGTGGAGCGGGGCCCGCCCCGGTATGACCTGCCTCGATGTCTGCTGCGGCAGTGGCGATCTGGCCATGCGTCTGGCCAAACAGGTTGGCCCTAGCGGGCAGGTAACGGGGGTTGATTTTGCCGAGTCGCAGTTGGCGATCGCCCAGCAGCGGGCCAGCGCCAAAATTCCGCCCTTAGCCGTCAACTGGGTGCAAGGCGATGCGCTGCAATTGCCCCTAGAGGCTAACCAGTTTGATGCCGCAACCATGGGCTATGGCCTGCGCAATGTGGTTGATATTCTGGGCAGCCTGCGCGAACTGCACCGCGTCCTCAAGCCAGGAGCTAAGGTGGCCATCTTAGACCTGCATCGCCCCGCCAATCCCCAAAATCGTGCCTTTCAGCAGTGGTATCTCAACACAATTGTGGTGCCGATGGCGCAGCGCATGGGCATGGGCGACGACTACGCCTATATCAGCCCCAGCCTCGATAAATTTCCCACCGGCCCCGAGCAGGTCACCCTAGCCAAACAAGCGGGGTTTGTTGCCGCCACTCACTATGCGATCGCCGGAGGGGCCATGGGCGTTTTAGTCGCGACTAAATAACCTGCCTCCAACGCGCAGGAACCGGGATAAACACGTTAAGCTTTAAAGTCTACATTTGAGTCATAGGCTACCGATTCGGGGCAATCCTGCCGCGGCTCATTCCCCAGGCGATCTCTTCACCTCTAGCGCTTACCACTTTGGATCTTCGCACCCTCCTGCTATTGATCACGCCGCCCATTACCGGTGGAATCATTGGTTACTTTACCAATGACATCGCGATCAAAATGCTATTTCGCCCCTATCGCGCCTACTACATCGGTAACTGGCGGGTGCCCTTCACCCCTGGGCTGATCCCCAGCAACCAAGAGCGGCTGGCCCAGCGCATCGCCAACGCCATCATGGGATCGCTGCTCACCCCCGAAGAACTGCAAAAGCTGACCCGCAAACTCCTGCACGTCGAGCGCACCCAGTCGGCCATCCTGTGGCTGCTCAATCTGGCCATTGACCAGGTGCAGGAAGAAAAAGAGCAGAAAACGGCCAAAATTTTGGGCAGCATCCTGCGCGACCTCGTGGGGCAATCGCTGCCGCACCTGATCCAAACCTGGGCCAAGCAAGAAGACTTTTTGGAAGATCAGCTCAACCAAATCTTTGATGAAGTCTTGCTCGAACTGCAGCTAAACCAAGAGCAGGCCAAGCAGTTGTCAGAATGGCTGCTGCAAGCGGTGGTGCCGCCGGATGTGTTGCGCCAGGGCATCGTCGATTTTTTGACCGATCGCAATGTCCAGGTGATCGACGAAGTCTTTCGCGAAAAGACCAGCGGTACCTATTGGGTAGTGGCCAACCTGTTTGGGGTACGCAATAGCCTGATTCGCCTGCGCAGCTCTTGTCTCGATGAACGCGAATCGGCCAACGCCCGCATCCGCGAACTAATCCAGGCGCTCGGCATCCGGGGGCGCTTGCAGGAAATCTTGCAAAACCTATCGCTGCAAAACCTGCCTGTCTCTACCGTGAGACAACTGCGACGCACGATGCGCGATACCGTCCGCAGCTATATCAAAACCAGCGGCACCAATCTCCTTCAGGGTATGAGTGCTTCCATCGACTGGGAAAATATCGCCTCGCTGCTGCTGACGCGCTTGCGCACCTCAGAGGTGGTCTCTAGCTCCTTGGCCCAGGTCAGCAGCGAGCTAGCGATGATTTTAGAACGCTACCTAGAGCGCGATTTAGAGCTGATTGTGGCCCAGATCATTCCGATTTTGGATATCGATCAGGTGATC
>DATNOW010000366.1:0-2074 GCA_036703515.1 Chroococcidiopsis sp. | reverse complement strand
TATGGCGGTCTTTGATCAGTGGATTTATCTGCTCAGCCGCGACCTGCCGCCGATTTCATCGCTGATCGGGTTTCACGTTTTGGGGGATCATGCGGCCCTGATTCTCTATCCAATTTCCCTGCTCTATCGGCTGTATCCCAGTATTCAGTGGCTATTTTTGGTGCAGGCGATCGCCTTTGCCGCAGGGGCCATACCCATCTATGCCCTGTCTCTGCAAGTGGGGTTAACCAAGCTCGATGCGCGGGCGATCGCCCTTTGCTATGTGCTGTATCCCGCCCTATTTAACAGCAACTTTTACGCCGACTTTCGCCCCGAGGCGATCGCGGTGCCTGCTCTGCTGTGGGCGCTATGGGCGGGCGTTGCAGAAAATACCTTACTCCTCGCCGTGGCCGTGATCGTGGTGCTGAGCTGCAAAGATACTTTGGGGCTGACGGTTTTTGGACTGGGGCTATGGTTTTGGCTGAGTGAACGGCAGCGGCTCTATGGCATCGGCTGCATGATTGCCGGAGCGGGCTGGTTTTGGGTCGCCATTCACTACCTGATTCCGCTAGTGCGGCCCGGTGCGCCGCGCGGGCTGTGGTTTTTTGAGTCGCTGGGCACGTCGATGTCGGCTGTGCTGTGGGCATTGGTCAGCCATCCCCAAGAGTTGCTGCTTCGCCTGGCCGCCCCCGATCGCCTGTTTTATTACCTGCTTTTGGTGCTCCCCGTTTTGCTGGGGCTCTACTGGAAACACGCGTTGACGTTGATTCCAGCGCTGCCGATGCTGTTGCTCAACGTCCTCTCTGACTATCCTTCGCAGCGCGATCTGATTCATCAATATGCGCTGCCGATTGTGCCGTTTGTGTTGCTGTGGCTGGTGCGATCGCTAGCCCACTATCGCCAAAATAACCAGCGCCGCTGGCTCAGCCCCAAGTGGCTAGTTACCTGGGCGGCGATCGCCTTCCTTGCCTTAGGAAAGTACAGCTATTTCTATACGCAATACCGATCGCACCTGTCTAATGCGGCTGAAGTCTACGCTGCCATCGACCAGATTCCCCCGGCGGCCAGCGTGCTAACCGTTTCCCATCTGTGCGCCCACCTCAGCCATCGGATCACCATTCAGCAGCTGAGCCCGAGCCTCAAGCCGGACCAGTTGACGCCATACAGCGAGATTTTGCTCGACATGCGCCATCCCGGCCGCGATCTCAACCCCAACGTGGCCAAACGCCTCAAAACTCTGCTCGAATCCCGTCCCGACTACCAGGTTACGTTCAACAAAAACGACGTGATTCGCTTCAGCCAGCGCCGACCGTCTGGGCAAACCTAAGGCTGGCGCGCGTCTAATCCGTTAGATGATTAGTTGGAGGACTAGTTGGGCAACTAGTTCGATAGCGTCAGAACAGACGCTGAAGAAGACTGCAAAATCGGAATTTTGATAATAAATTCAGCCCCAGCACCGAGTGTTGAGACACAGCTTAACTGCCCACGGTGGCGCTTAACCACAATCTGATAGCTAATCGATAGCCCGAGCCCGGTGCCACGCCCAACAGACTTGGTCGTAAAGAAGGGATCAAACAACCGCTGCTGCAACGATTCGGGAATGCCGCGGCCATTGTCGGCAATGCGAATTTCCACCTGATGCTGATCGAGCACCTGGGTGCAGATCCGAATGGTGGGGGCGATCCATTCCCCGTTGGCTGGCGTAATTTGGTCACCAATGCCGTCTTCTAAGGCGTCAATCGCATTGCTCAACAAATACAAAATCACCTGGTTAAGCTGACCGGGATAACATTCCACAACGGGCAGATGGCTATATTCTTTGATGATTTCAATTTTGGCCCGATTGGCCTCGCCATTGAGCTGATGCTGCAACATCGTCAGCGTATTTTCAATGCCTTCGTGGATATCGACAAACTTCATGTCTGACTCATCCAAGCGGGCAAAATTGCGCAGCGACAACACTAACTGGCGAATGCGTTCCGCCCCTGTTTTCATCGAGATCAAAATCTTCTCGAAGTCTTCGGTAATGAAGTCTAAATTCATGCCGACCATGTGTTCGGCTACATCTGCGGCCGGGGTAGGGCAATGGGTCTGA
>DATNOW010000365.1:0-3786 GCA_036703515.1 Chroococcidiopsis sp. | reverse complement strand
GGCAAAGGCTGCGAACCCCGTCGTTGAGCACCGAAACGCTATAGCCTTCATTGAGAATGCGGGCAATTTCACCCGCTTTGATGCTCGATGGAATCAGGAACACCTCACCGCTGTTATCGCTGACCACTTTGGGGGTCACTTGATAGGCGGCTTCAGCAATCGCGCAGCGTCCCCACAGGTAGTCGTTGAGCGATCGCCCCATAGAGTCTTCATCAAGACCAAATAGGACATGAATACCCGGAGACTGGATGTCGGTGTCGATGATGCCAACGCGGCTTCCCTGTAAGGCGACGGTAGATGCCAGGTTTGCCGTGAGGTTGGATTTGCCGGTACCACCACGAAACGAGTGGATGGAAATAATGTTTGCCACGCAACTACCCTCAAAACAGGACAAATTGGCTCGCTGCAAAGCGCTAAAGCAACCTTAACGCCTTACTCAATTTATACCTACCAAATTGTGAACTGTATTGGCTTAGTCAGACCTATTTCTGTAGTTTTGAATACACTTACAGAGGCGGGAGGGGAGACCAAAATCCAGATATTGCGAGCAATCGCGTTTAGGATGCTGGGCTATCGGGTGGTTTTTGGGCATCTTTCAGCCGTTTTGACTCGCGTTTGAGCTGTGCGAAATAATCAAGCTCGCTGTCGTCGCTTTCGGTTTCTGACTGGGCGTTAGCGGTGGGGGGCGGCGCGCTGGCGTTGCTCGGGTTGAAGTAGTCAGCTGCGTCGGCCCCGCTGGGGTCAGCATCAATGCTGCTGTCTGTGGCCTGCCTATCAGGATGCTTATCAGGATGCACGTTGGGATGCACATTTGACTTGGGGGCAGATGGCGATCGCTCCGATTCTCCCGCGGCCGGACGCGACGGCGTAGTTAGCCCTGACTTTTGGTTGCGCAACTCTTTGACCGTAGCGCTCAACTCTTTGAAATAATCGGTTTCGGTAATTTCAGAAACTTGCTTTTGCAGCTTGTCGTGATCAATATCAATATTGATTTTGAGGAACGTTTTGACCTGGCGGTAGACGTTTTGTCCATATTCGCTGCGATTAAAGCGATCGACCAGCACGACCCCGACTGCACCCATGACGACGGCGATCGCCCCCGGCATCAGCGGAATCCAGCCGCCGATCAGAAATAGCCCATAGCTGACGCCATAGATCGCCACCACCGAGAGCCCCAGGGCCGCACCCAGCCGCAGGGGATGACGCAGCGACCAGCCAATGGCGCTGCCCACGAGCGCCCAACCCATCACCCAGAGCGCTTCCCAGCCAGCGCCCCATGCCCAAATCAGCGATCGCCCGTCTAGGGCTACGCTCAGCAGTTGGCTGACCGCCTGGGCATGCACCACCACCCCTGACATGTTTTGGCGATCGCTGCGGCTGGCGCTATAGGGCGTATAAAACTCATCTTTGGCCTGGGAGGTCGTATAGCCAATCAAGACAATGCGATCGCTCACCCACTCTGACGGCACACGCCCCTGGAGCAGATCATTTAAGCTGACTTGGCGCACCGCTCGCTCCTCTGAGCGATAGCGCAGCATCACCTGATAGCCGCTGGCATCGACCGACTGATAGCCTCCTAAACGGGGGGGTAGGGGCTGGAGGGGTGTGTCTCCCAGCCAAATCACATTGTTCTGATCGACGCGTCCCTCAATGCCTTCGCCCTGGAGGTAGCGTAGCGCGAGCTGGAGCCCCAGCGATTGGATGATGCCTGGGCTATTGCAAGGATGGCTGGATTGCCCGCTGACCAGCGATGCGGGGGGTGTCAGCACCAGCAAGCTGCGGCGTAAGATGCCGCCTTGATCGACGACTAAATCGGAAAACCCGATCCGGTCATCGGGCAGATTGGGTGGCGGTGGTGTGCCCGGTTCGTCGGTTGAGCTAGCTTTGCAGACCGCAACCAAATTATTGAGCTGCTGAAACTGCTGCAATAGCTCGTCCCGACCCGGCTCAATCGGAATATCGCGCATCACGTCTAGACCAATCACCCGAGGCTGCTGGGCGCTGAGTTTGGCTAAGGCCTGGGCAATGATGCGATCGCTCACCGGCCATTGCTGCAACTGCTGCAAATCTGCTTCGGTAATGCCCACTACCAACAGGCGATCGTCTTCCCCTTCGTCGGGCTGGAGTCGAACCAGCTGATCATAGGCGGCCAATTCCATGCCTTGCAGCAGGCCCAGATAGCGCGCCCCTAAAATCACAGCCGTAAGGGTTACCCCCGTCAGCGCAATCACGCGCCCAGCGCTGACTGTCTCTGAACTTAGCCGATCGAGCCAAGGCAGCCGCGATCGGATGGATTGCAAAAATTGGGGGCACATAGCAAGACGACAAATTGATGGATTGATTATCGGCCACGAATCTGGTGAATGAAAGGATGTCTGCTCAAAAATTGCGGATGTGTTTAAAAGTGCAAATGTTAAAGATATCTACTCAAAAATTGCGGATGTGATTGAAAGTGATGCAGAGCCTTATTTTCAACCCATAAAGAGCGGGTTAGGTAGAATTTATACCCGTTCTACTCATCTACTACCTCGGATTTGAGTATAGAATATTTCCTTTTGAGAAAACTTTAATTGCTCAGGGGCACCCACCCCGATTGACCTCGATCACCTATTGCGATGAAGCCTGTCACCGTTTGGCTTTCCGGAAGTAGCGCCAGATTGTTTGTTGCTTCAGACTAGGTCGCCTTAGACCAGGTTGCTTTAGACTGGGTCGCTTTAGACTAGGTCGTTTCAGATCACCATACCAATCCCCCAATCGTCACGAGGACAGCTATGATACGGTCGTTCATCTACCTGACATCACTTTCGGCAGGGCTGCTGCTCAGCATCGCTGCCATTGTGCCTGATCCCGCGCTGGCGCTGCAATTTAATAGCTCTAATGTTGGTGCGCCCGGCAATCGCGAGGCGGGTTCGGCCCGCAGTGCCCCCTGTGTCACTACCGATCGGGGCTTGGTTGCGCTGATCCCCGAAGACAATGTCGGGTTAACGACCGCAGCCTATCCCACCTTTTTTGCCTACCTGCCGCCCAGTACGGCTCGCGTTGCTGAGTTTGCCCTTTTTGATGAAGAAACCAATGACGAGGTCTATCGCACTACTCTAGACTTGCCAGATCAGCCTGGTATTTTTAGCGTGGCGGTGCCCAACGATGGCAGCGTTGCAGCACTAGAAGTCGGACGAAAATATTATTGGTTTTTTACGGTTATTTGTAATCCTGACAATCGTGAGGAAGACATGCTTGTGCAGGGCAATGTCGAGCGGGTGGTGTTGTCCCCAGAGGTGCAAGCGCGCATTGCCGTGTCTGACCCGGCTGGTCAACCTGCCATCTATGCAGAAGCAGGGATTTGGCAAGATACGCTAGCGACCTTGCACACCCTACGGCAAGCCAACCCTGACGATGCTGTCATTCGCCAAGAATGGGCCTCACTTTTAGAGTCTGTGGGGCTAGAAGCGATCGCCACCGAACCGATTTTGTAGGTTCTCTTCCTGCTACGGTTGCCAGCGCCCAAGCGATTGTCCTTTGTGGATGAGCGTTTGGGCGCTGGTTGCTGTTGGGGTACGTCAGCCCGGCCGCAGCGGTGGCAGTGGCGGCGGTAGCGGCGGCGGCCGATCCTTAACGATCGCTTTACACCCGAATGGGCGGGAATTCGCTATTGATTGAATAATCGATGGCACCGATCGGCTACTCTGTAGCTTCACAGGACATGTATCTTCACAGGACATGTATCTTTACAGGACATGTATCTTTGCAGGACATGTCGCTTAACAGAGCACCAGATCCAGACAGATT
>DATNOW010000364.1:0-5620 GCA_036703515.1 Chroococcidiopsis sp. | reverse complement strand
AGTTTTTGCTGGGTAGCTTTTTTAACGTGCATGTAGTCTAGGATACTCAGGCATATCTGCGCGAAGCCGAGCCGAGCCAATCCAAGCCAGGCTAGGTCAGTCCAAGCCAGACCGCACTAGACCGGGACGAACCAAGCCAGTCCACATCAAGCGAGCTTGTTATGAGTGAGGCGATCGCCCTCTACTCCCTAGCGATCGCCTAGCGACTCACCTAGCGACTCAGCCAGGCGATCGCCTCACGAATCCACACCTCGGCATCGGCATTTTTGGCCAGGGCCGTCTGTTGCCCCACCGCCCGCAGCGCCTTCATGATTTCGTCGCTGGTATAGCCCAGGGCCAGCAGGGTCATCTCCACATCTTCTTGGACGGAACCCACGGGCGTGGCGTCTGGCACCGTAGACATACCCGCTTGCAGTCGCCATTCCGCCAGTTTTGTCCGCAGCTCTAGGGAGATCCGCTCAGCCGTTTTAGCTCCTACGCCTGGGGTGCGCGCCAGCATTCGCACATTGCTCGACACGATCGCCTGCACCAGATCAGGCAAACTCAAGGTGTCTAGCAAGGCCATGCCCAACTGGGGCCCGACCCCGCTAACGCTGATTAGCTGCCGAAACAGGTCGCGCTCGGCCATGGTGGCAAAGCCAAACAAAACCGACCGCTCCTCGCGAATTTGTAAATCAGTCCAGATCTGGGTCAACTCACCCGTCGAGGGCAACTCGCCCGCTAAGCGTGGCACTACCTGAACTTCGTAGCCCACCTGGTTGACCTCCAGCAGCAGCATGACTTTGGTGCTGCTGAGCTTTTGAATGCCAACAACTCTGCCTTTGAGGTAGCTATACATGCAAACAACGAATAGGGGCCTGGGTTAATAATGCAGAGGAATGCAGACTTAGAGGAATTCAGACGCAGAGGAATTCAGACGCAGAGGAATTCAGACGCAGAGGAATGCAGAGGTGTGCAGGTCACGAGTCTTTAGCGACCAGGCTTGCGCGCAGCCCGTTGCTCTAGGCGAAATAGCCCCACCATGAGTGCGATCACCCCCAACTGCAAGGCAAAATTAGGCAATGTTGCCTCAACGCCGCGCCCAGCCAACATTTGGGTCAGCATGATAAACGCGCCGATCAAGCCCGATGCCCCAAAGGCAACATAGACAAACTGCCGCAGCGGACGATAGGGTGCTTTGATCTCGGCTCTCAGGCGATCGCGTAATTCGGGGTCAAGCGGAGGTCTAGACATGCTAACGATCCCAAATTTCTATATAACAAACTGGCCTGCCACTGGAAAATCGGCCACTGGAAAATCCGCCACTGACCGACTTACCACTAGACACGCTGCCACAGGCCAACCTACCACAGTCCGCGTTTGCCGCTAGGGTGGATAGTCGCCCAATTGGTGCGGGCTTGGGCTAGCTGTTCGTCAGTTACCTTTGCGCCCGTCAGGTCAGAGCCACAAAGATTGGCCCCGCGCAGATTTGCGCCACTGAGGTAAGCATAGCTCAGGTCGGCCCCACGCAAATCGGCCCCCTGTAGGTCGGCATGACTGAAATAGGAACGGGCTAAATTCGCATTTTTGAGGTTAGCCTGACTCAGACTCGCCCGCCCAAAATCGGCGCTAAACAAGTTTGAGCCTTGAAAATTGGTTTTGTGCAGCTTCGACTGATGGAAGTTGGCCTCAGCCAGCGTTGCCTTAACTAAAGTAAGCTGCCGCAAATCGTGCCCAGTAAAATCTCGTTTGCCCTTGGCATAAGCGGCTAGCAGCGCATCGGCCGTCAGTTTGGGAGTGACATCGGCCTCGCCCGAAGGCGCACTGCTGCGCTCTGTACTGCTAGGCATAGGGCGAGACATCGGCAGGCGTCGCCGTGCGGCCGTATTGTTTTGAATGTTGGTCGAATCAGCCGACGACGGACGGTTGACATTGCGGGCCCGAATCGCCGCTGCCATGCGGGCACTGGGGGAAGAGGGCGAAGTCGCCTCGCCCAGCAAATCGCCTGTATATCCGCCAGAATTGGGCAATGGGGTGTTACTCGGCTTTGGCCGGTTAGACTTGGCCACCATACCCTGCTCTAAGCTTTCGAGGTAGGGTTCGAGATCCAGCGCCCGCAGCACTTCCCCGGCGTTGGGATAGCGGTGCCGGACGGAAACTTCCAGCATTTTTTTGAGCACCACGGCAAAGTGTTCACTGATGTGAACTTGGTCTTGCCACAGCATCTCGCCCGTCGCCGGATCGTAATCAAGATCTTTGGGCGACTTGCCCGTCAGCAAATAGATGCAGGTGACGCCAAGGGCGTAGATATCGCTGGCGTAGACCGGGCGCATGGCCATCTGCTCAGGCGGCGCATAGCCAGGGGTGCCAATGGCATAAGCCGTCAAGGCCGTTTGCTCTGAGGCTCCGGCGCGGGTGGGGTTGACTTGATCTTTGACGGCCCCAAAGTCGATTAAGACAAGTTTTTTGTCTTGGGAGCGACGAATTAGGTTAGCCGGTTTGATATCTCGGTGGATCACCTGCTGCGAGTGGATATATTGCAGCATCGGCAACACTTCACTCAGAAATTGCTTTACGCCCGCTTCGCTAAAGGGCCCGGCGCGCTTGACTTCTTGCTGGAGGGTGGAGCCACTGATATATTCTTGGACGAGGTAAAACTCGTTGTTGGACTCGAAGTAGTCGAGCAAGCGCGGCACTTGGGGGTGATTGCCAATTTTGCCGAGGGTTTTGGCTTCTCGCTTAAATAGGTCGCGGGCCATCTGCATGACGTGGGGCGATGACGCAACCGGACGTAGCTGCTTGATGACGCAATAAGGACTACCCGGCAGCGACTCGTCTTTTGCTAAAAAGGTCGCGCCAAATCCCCCTTGCCCCAACGACTGCAAAACCCGATAGCGATCGCGCAACAGCAAGGCTGATCCACACGCCTGACAAAGCTCCGTATGGGATAAATTCTCTGGATTAGGACAAGCTGGGTTTAAGCAGTAGCTCATTCGGCATCACTCGCTTGTATCGATCGCCCAAGGGTGTCATGGCTTACTAGGCTATGGTCAGCGACCCCTTTCTATGTCTTATCTTTCCAACAAAAGGGAAGAAAAACGCCAAATTCTCCGATAGATCTCTTGAAGAGTTATTGAAGCTGTTATTTGGTGTGTACAAAAATTACACGAACATCCATTAATCTGCGGGTATAAACCACAGCTATCACACCATCAGCTTAGCATTCAGTCTAGCTGAACGCTGTCAGTGAATAAGACTATTCTCTGCAGCACCCTTTAGAACCCTACGTGATCCCAGAGCGATCAAAGTGTTATCAGTGGACTTCAGGAAAACTATTTGCAGAACCTCTAGCGTTCTTATACCACGGGGATTCGGGGATATCAAAGCCCAAGCTGGACTTTATGCCCACAACAGGTGATCAAAACCGATCGCAGAATCTAGAGCAGGGGGATGGGAAAGTACAAGGCAGCCTTGGGCAAGTTTTTTTGGAACGGGATCTGGATGTTGATTAGCGTCGAAGTACTCTACTTGAGTCTATTTAATTTTTACAAATAAAATCCACACTTTATCGTAAATCACACGGAGAGACTCGGGGATAATCACTGAGCACGAATGAAGATGTACCGATGAAGACCGACCCGTAAACCCTGACCACAGAATCAGGGGGTAATGGCTAATAAACCGTGACCATAGCTGCCTGAGTTTTATAGAGCTGATTTTCTATTGTAGTAACAATCAGGGCTGAAACAGGGCGTGGAGTGACACCCCATAATCTGTCCCTTGGGTCGTAGCACTCCCGAGGCAATGAAGCACACGCGACGACTGCCATGGATGGCATCCCTTAGGGGATAATGAACACTGACCCTTGCTGATCACGGGCTGATCATTGGCTGATCGTGGATAATCTCCGGTCAGTGCAGGCGGAGTGAAGTGGGCAAAGCGCCCACGCCAACCGTCGAGCCTCAATGCTGGGGCGATCGCCAACCGGCAAGGGATTGATCAATCACCGCGTAGCGGCAAGACCCATCATCACCATTAGGATATTGAACTAGGGCAATGCGTATCTCTTGGAACTGGCTGCGAGAACTGGTAGACCTGACCATGACCCCAGAAACGTTAGCCGAAACGCTGACGATGGCGGGATTTGAAGTAGAGGATATTGAAGATCGCCGCACGTGGGCCGATGGGGTTGTGGTCGGTAAGGTGCTCGATCGCCAGCCCCACCCCAATGCCGACAAACTGAGCGTTTGCCAAGTCGATATCGGTAAAGACACTCCTTCTACGATTGTCTGCGGTGCGGCCAATGTGCGGGCGGGAATCTACGTGCCCGTGGCGACGATTGGCACCTATTTGCCCACTATTGACCTTAAGATTCGTCCGCGCAAGCTGCGGGATGTGCCTTCAGAGGGCATGATCTGCTCGCTGGCTGAGGTGGGTTTGGCCAAAGAGTCGGAGGGCATTCACATTTTTTCCCAGGAGCAGTTGGAGGTAGGGCAAGATGCTCGACCGCTGCTGGGGCTCGATGATGTGATTTTAGATTTGACCTCTACGGCCAATCGGGCGGATGCCCTCAGCATGGTGGGCATCGCCCGCGAAATCTCGGCCCTGACGGGGGCGCAGCTGAAGCTGCCCGCTATTACCGACAGTGCGGTGGTCGAGGATGGCCCTGGGCTGGCGATTCAAATTAGCGAAACCGCGGCCTGCCCGATCTACATTGGCACGGTGATTGAGAATGTGGCGAT
Organism: Chroococcidiopsis sp.; assembly: GCA_036703515.1. Classification (GTDB taxonomy): domain Bacteria; phylum Cyanobacteriota; class Cyanobacteriia; order Elainellales; family Elainellaceae; genus DATNOW01. The sequence continues at coordinate 899 of DATNOW010000364.1, read as the reverse complement.
CGCCCCTTCACCGCTGTGGCTTCAGCGCCGTTTGCAGGCGGCCGGGACGCGCCCGATTAACAACGTGGTCGATGTCACCAACTATGTCTTGCTGGAATGGGGACAACCGCTGCACGCCTTTGATCGCGATCGCCTCCAGGCTGTGGCTGGTAGCCCCGATTTGACGATTGGGGTGCGGTTTGCCCGTGCTGGTGAAACCCTAACGACCTTGGATAGCCAAGAGCGCACCTTGCAGGAGCAAACCCTGCTGATTACCGTCAATGACCAGCCCGTCGCCCTGGCTGGCGTCATGGGTGGCGAGAATACAGAAGTCCATAGCGCTACCCAAAATCTGCTGCTAGAAGCGGCGATTTTTGACCCAGCGGCCATTCGGCGGTCGGCTCGCTCTCAAGGGCTGCGCACCGAGGCCTCGGCCCGCTATGAACGGGGTGTCAACCAAGCCGAAGTGGCGATCGCCTGTCGTCGCGCCCTCCAGCTTTTAACCGAGCTGAGCGACGGCAGCACAAGCACCCAGGTCACGGCCGATGCCCGCCCCGGCAAAGCCACTGCCACCCGTTCTATTGAGCTACGGCTAGAACGGGTCAACCAAATTTTGGGGCCGATTGAGATCAACCCGCCCGGCAAGCACGACAAACCCAACGCCACCGACGAAATCGAGCTAGGCGAACTGCAAGCCGCCGATATCGAGCGCACCCTCACCGCCCTCGGCTGTGAACTCACCCCCATCGTGGCAGGGCAAACCTGGTCGGTCAGCGTCCCACCCTATCGCCTGCGCGACTTGGAACGGGAAATCGACCTGATCGAAGAGATCGCCCGGATGTATGGCTATAACAATTTTTGCGACACGCTGCCCGCCAAAACCGAGTTGGGCTATCTGTCCCCCGACTATGCCATCACTC
>DATNOW010000363.1:0-2430 GCA_036703515.1 Chroococcidiopsis sp. | reverse complement strand
TGACGGTGATTGCCCAGGCCACCCAAAACCTGCTGCAAAAGCTGCGGCAAACTTGCCCAAGCTGCGGTACGCCGGGGTTTGATGTAGTCGAGCGGATGGCGGGTTTGCCCTGCGCTTGGTGTCAGATGCCGACTGCACTGGTGCGATCGCACCGCTATCAGTGCAAAAAGTGCGGGTTTCAGCAAGAAACACTCTATCCTAACGGCAGCCCGACCGCCGACCCGTCGCAGTGCGCCCATTGCAACCCTTAGGATCTCCGTAGGGGCTCACCGCTGTGCGCCCTTACCCAAGAATTTCAGGTAATTGAATCAACAACTCTTAGTCGTGCTTGCAGCTAGCGCTATGACCGCTCGTCGGGGCAGCGGAAACGCCCGTGTCTGACGATGGCACGGGGTCATAGCCACCGGGATGAAAGGGATGGCAGCGCAAAATCCGCCGTAGGGCCAGCCAACTGCCGCGCCAGGCCCCAAACCGGGCGATCGCCTCTAGGGCATATTGGGAGCAGGTCGGCTGAAACCGGCAGGTGGGCGGAAACAGGGGTGAAATTAGCATCCGATAGCCGCGAATCAGCCCCATTAAAATCATCTTCATGGAGTGTCCTACCGCTATGAATGGGAAGGGGGAAGGGCGATCGCGTCGGTTTCGTAGTCGGGGCAGTTAATCGCGATTTCAGAGAGGGCGTTGCTGGGATGGATGGAGCACTTGAGGTGATAGTCGCCGGTAAAAAAGCGGCAGTTGGCGCAGGGAATGCGATGCAGATGTTGGGCGTTGGCCACACCGTCGCGCAGGGCCGTCCAGAGGCTCCAACCCAGCAAGATCACTAGCGTCCAGGCGGTAATCATGCCCAGCGGCACAAAGATTGGCTGTAGCCAGTGGAGAACCCAAAACAAAGCAGAGAATAGATAGGCAAACACAGTAGACCCACAAAGACGCGATGGACATTGAGGCAGCATGTCCTACGACCCGTTGCCACCCTGTGAAGCGCAAGCTATTTCTAAGCGCTTGCTAGGCGGGCACTGCCGATGGCTCCCATGCTATAGCCGTTCTTTCAATCATAGGGCAACCTATTCGCTCTGGAGCAGCGAGTGATGGCAGGAGGGTGAGAGCGATCGCCTGCAATGGATTAATGGATTAAAGCCCTATTGCCCAATCTTGGCCTTCAATTCGGCGGCCATCAGGTCAAGCTGCTTGCGCTCTAAATCGAGCTGCTTTCTTTGCTCGTCTAGACTTTCTGACATTTCCTCAAGCTGCTTTTTCTCACGCTTGAGATTTTCTTCTAAATCTTGGATTTGGTCGCGCCGGGCTTCCATCTCTAGGGCGCGTCGTCCAAGCTCTTGGCTTTGCAGCGTTAAGGTTTGCCGCCATTGCTCGGCCCGATCCACTTCTTGCTGCAACAGCTCGGGCGTGAGACCGCTCGACAGATAGTTTTGAATCACCTCAACAACCCAGGGTGCAGCATCGTAGATGAGGTTGATCTGGTGAGTGCTCGATAGCTCTACCAGTACGAGGGCCCCGTCCCCAAACTCGATTTTGGTCAGCGGGATGTACTCTGCCGCTGGCAGAGATGCCCAAGCATGGTCAGATTTTTGCTGAGCAAGCAGTTTGAGCCGGTGCTCGCCACTAGAACTATTTTTCTGCACCTGTGCTAGATGTAGCATCACTACGACGATGATGAGTCCTTTGAAAGACAGTATATCGGTATATTCTCGACGAGACCCTGCGCAGAATGTCTCGATTCAGTGAAGATGCAGTAGATGAGCCGACAATCCAGTTGTGCCTAAGTTGACGATTCTAACTCAGTTAGTGACCTCTTGCACGGGTGCGTCAGCATGATCCGACATTCTTATGGCAACGGCTCTGTAGCAGCGGCTTTGTGGCAATCGCTTTAAGACGAAAGCCTTATGGCTATTGCCTGATTGCGATCGCCTGGTTGCAATCGCCTGATTCCGACGGCGTTAAAAGCTACATGCTTCTATTCTAGTGGCTGTCTGATCAGGTTCGGGGGCGGTGGTAGTCGCAAAACCCGAACCATTCGGGTAGATACACTGAAATCTTTGAGCGGCGAATCCGTAATCTTAGGGGCCTGTGGGCCATGCCAGGGTAGATGGAGCACCCCCATCCACCCTGAGAGCCGACTGGGGCTGGCTGGCGGCCGTTTAGCCCTAAATAGCAGGCTAGAGTTGGCTGAGCTTGGTGCGCAGAATCTCGGCCTGGGTTTGGGCTTCGAGCAGCGAGTCGCGGGTGGCCTGCACGATGTCGGCAGGGGCGCGATTGACAAAGCCCGGATTGCCGAGGCGATCGCCCAAGGATTTGATTTCGGCTTCGATCTTGGCCAGGTCTTTTTCGAGCTTGCCGCGCAGGGCATCGAGGTCAACTACCCCGGCTAGCGGAATCGAGACTTGGACGGTGCCGACCACGCCAACCGCCATT
>DATNOW010000362.1:0-6775 GCA_036703515.1 Chroococcidiopsis sp. | reverse complement strand
GTGCCATTGGCGGTGCTAAAGTCAACGGTTACCGGTTGGGTGGTGGGGGCCGACAGGGTAACGGTAAAGACTAGGTTGCTCGTGCCGGTGTTGCCCTCGGCAATGGAGACATCGTTAATCGAAATCAGCGGCGGCGACTCGTCGTCTGCGATCGTGGCTGTGACGGTCTGCACGCCTGATTCGGTGCCGTTGGTGACGCTGGCAATGTCAACGATCACGGTTTCGCTACCCTCAATCAGGGCATCATTCATCCCTGTGATTGCGGTGCTGCCCGTCAGGTTGCCCGCCGTGATCACAATGCTATTAGCGGCAGTATAGTCGGTGCCTGCGCCCGTAGCCGTGCCGCTGAAGCCCAGGTTAACGGTGACATCCTGGGTGGAAATTTCAGACAGGGTGGCCGTGACTGTGGCCACGCCGCCGGCTTCGCTGAGCGGGCTGCCGGTCAGCCCTAGGGTAACCGTGGGCGGAACGTCGTCGTTGGTAAGGGTGCCGGTGCCTGACCCATCGGCGATCGCCCCTGTGGCCGAGACGTTCGACAGATTAACGACAAAGGTTTCATTGGGCTCAAACTTGGTGTCACCCTTGATCGGAATGGAAATGGTTTTGCTGACCTCATTGGGCGCAAAGGTCAGCGTCCCGGTTAAGGTGGTGTAGTCGTTATCGGCCACCGTCGCGGTGCCATCGGCGGTGCTGAAATCAACGGTGATGGTTTGACCGCTGGGGGCAGAAAGGCTGACGGTGAAAACCAGGTTACTCGTCCCCGCATTGCCTTCGGCAATGGAGACATCGTTAATAGAGATAGTGGGAACGGGCTCATCATCGGTGATGATGGCCGTGACGGTTTGGACGCCCGACTCGGTGGCGTTGGTGACACTGGTGACATCGACAATGACGGTTTCGTTGCCCTCAATCAGGCTATCGTTCACCCCCGTGATCGTGGTGCTGCCTGTCAGGTTGCCCGCCGTGATCACGATGCTATTGGCGGCACTGTAGTCCGTGCCCGCGCCCGTAGCGGTGCCGCTATAGCCCAGATTGACCGTAACATCCTGAGCTGAGACCTGAGACAGGGTGGCGGTGACTGTAGCTACACCGCCCGCTTCTGCCAGCGGGCTGCCGGTCAGCCCCAGCGTTATCGTCGGCAAGGGGGCCACATCGTTGTCGGTAATGGTGACCGTAGCCGTACTGTTGGCACCGTCAATCGTGTAATTAGCGCTGCTGGCAATATTCAGGATGGCCGTTTCGGCCCCTTCCACGTCGACATCATCTACAGGAGTGAGGGTAATATCAACGGTAGATTGTCCGGCCAAAAAGTTAACGGTGAAATTAGGGAAAGTGCCGGTAATGGCTCCCCCCGATAGATTGTAATCACTGGCACTGGCCGTACTGCTGCCGTCTACCGTAAGGTTGACCGCCAGCGACGCGGACGTATCACTGGTGCGCGTCAGGCGATAGGTGCCGGTCGCGCCGGGCTCCGCTGCGCTGGCATCTAGGGCCGTAATGCTGATCTGTGGTGCGTCGTTATCGGCAATGGTGACGACGGCAAAGTTATTGGTGCCATCGATGCCATAACCCGACCCCGAAGCGACATTCAACTGCAGCGTCTCATTAGATTCGATCGCCGTATCATCTTGCGGCGTGAGCGTCACATCGACAAACGCCTGCCCCGCCGGGATAGTTACCGTGTAGTTGGAGGGGCCGCCGCTAACGCTGCCACCGCTGAGAGCGTAATCGCTGGGGGCAACCGTGCTACCGATATCGACTAACAGGTTTACAGTTAGATTGCCTGTAGTGCTGCCGGTGCGGGTGATGCGATAGGTGCCCGTCAGGTTGGGCTCTGCCGCGCTAGCATCGGTTGCGGTAATGCTAACGATGGGGAAGTCATCATTGTCGATAGTGCCAATACCTTGGCCATCGGCGATCGTGGCATTAGTGGCACCAGACAGGTTGACGAACAGAGTCTCTGCATCTTCGATTGTGGTGTCGCCATTCACCTGGAGGGTGATCGTTTGGGTCAGCACCCCTGAGTTAAAAGATATGGTGCCCGAACCGGCAATGTAGTCGCTTCCGGCTGTAGCCGTGTTGTCGGCCGTGCTGTAATTAACAGTCACAAGTTGAGCGCTGGGCGCTGACAGCGTCACCGTAAAAATTAGGCTGGTCGCGCCTGAGTCGCCTTCTTGGATTGAGACATCGTTGATGACCAGGTTGGGCACCGGCTCATCGTCTGTGATAGTAGCCGTAACGGTTTGGACGCCGACCTCCGCCGCATTCACCGCGCTGGTGACATTGACAATGACGCTTTCATCGCCCTCTGCGTTGGGATCGTTTAAGCCCGTTAGGGTGATAAATCCTTGCGTTTGCCCAGCGGGAATGGTGATGAATAGGGCGGCTGGTGAGTAATCGCTATCTCGAATGGCAGTGCCCGCAAAGGAGAGGTTAACCGTTACATCGGCCGTTGCAGCGCTATCGAGGGTAGCCACGACTTTAGCGACGCCGCTATTTTCAGAGAATGGGTCATTTTCCAGCGTCAATGTTAACTTTGGCAGGGCAGGCAAAACGGATGCAAAGACACCTGTGCCGGCTCCATCTTGGGAGGGTGTGGAAGGTCCGCTCGTCCATGCCGTGACAATATCGCCGTTGGCACGGATATCAACACTAGAAAATTGTTGATTGCCATTGATGAAGGTGTTGATTTGACCGTTATCTAAGGTTTCCCCAGCGGTGGTATAGCGTTGAAAGAAGACACCTGTGCCGCTGGTGTCACCCGGGCTTTGCCACGTTACGACAAATCCTCCGGTTGAATCGGCTGCAACGCTTGATCCTGCCTGGTTACCTGTTGCACCCGCAGCCGTAGCTGGATTAACTTGAAATTCGCTGCCTACGGTGGTAACTCCGTTGGGATTTGTGGCAATGTCGGCTAACGCCAGTCTTTGGGCAAAAATACCTGTCCCGTTACCGTCTTGATTTTCGCTAGTCCAGGTAATGAAGAAGTTACCGTTGTTGTCAGTGGCAATACTCGGATCGCTTTGATTGCCTGCGGTAAACGTATTGACCTGAAACTCGTTGCCTGCTACTCCCGCCGCGGTATAGCGCCGGGCATAGATGCCAGTGCCATTGCCATCATTGCTGGCCCAAACCACGATGAAATTGCCAGTTCCATCCATGGCCACGATCGCCTGCTGCTGATCGGACGCAGTCGTGGTGTTGACTTGAAATTCTTGAGCGTTGATGGGGGTGCCATCGGCGTTAAACCGACGGGCAAAAATCCCTTTTCCCGCACCGTCTCCAGACACCACATTGCCCAGACCGTCGATGACTGTAGCACTCGTCCAAACGACAATGAAGCTGCCGTCTGAGGCAACGGCAACGGTGGAAAATTCTTGCGCTCCTTGGGTTTTTGTATTAACGGCAATTTCGGTTGTGCCGTTGGGAGTGCCATCGGCATTGAAGAGTCGCGCGAAAATGCCGTTGCCGGAGCCATCTTGACTAGCACTAGTCCAGGTGACAACAAACTCACCGCTGCCGGGTTTCATGCCTAAATTGACATGTTGCTGATCTCCCGATGTTGTGATGTTGACTGGGGTTTCGGCGGTAAGTGCATTACCGGCGCTATCAAACCGCCTGACATATACGCCAGCGCCGCTTGTATCTAGAGCATTGGTGTCCGTCCAAGCCACGACAAAGTTGCCCGACGGATCGATGGCGATCGCCTGTCGGGGCTGAGGGTTGCTGAGGGACGAGGTTTGCTGGCTGCCTGCTGTGCTGGAGTTGATCTGAATATCTGCCATTGCGATCGCCTCGGTGGATGCTCTTAGAAAAGGCTACCCATGAATGCTCAGAAGTTTACAGGGGGTGAAATTTAGTTACTAAAAGATTAATTGCAAGGTAGAAATTAAATAGCAAGATTGAATCGTTTTTGGGAAACAAATGGGACGGGTTTAAAGTCTTAAGTCTAGAGCTATAAAAGTCGCGTATCACAACAATTTGGCGGCGATCGCCCTACTATTTGATCGGCCATAATGTCTGCCTATCGCCCCCATGATACTTAGTCTTCCCCGGTTATGATTTCCCTTTGGAGAAAATGGTATGTTTCTATCAAAACGCTGGCAATCTAGGGCTGCACTACTGATGACCGCAGGTATCGCTTCTACAGCGGGGCTACCGCTGCTGTGGGCCCAGTCGGCGATCGCCCAGCCGCGGCCAGTCCAGCCAGTCCAGCCAGTCCAGATTGCCCAGTTGTTCTCGCAGCCTGCCCAGGTTAGGGTGGCGGCCGGAACTCCGATTTTGGTGCGTTACCAAAACGCTGAAAAAATTGTGGTGCTGCCCGACGAGACGTCCCCTATTACCCTGACGGTGGCCGAAGATGTGCGATCGCCTCGGGGAACGGTGGTGATTCCGGCGGGCAGTCAGATTGAAGGAGAACTGCGACCCAGTGACGGTGGCACTCAGTTTGTGGCGGAGACGGTGATTTTCCCAGAGAGCGATCGCCGTTTGCCGATTAGCGCTACCTCGAATGTGATTACTGAAACTGAAACCATTAACCGTCGCAGCAACCCTGATTTTCTCAAAGGGGCGGCCATTGGTGCAGCGGCAGCGGCCGTGCTGTCGGAGGTGCTGGGCGACATCGACTTTATTGAAGTGCTGGCCGGTGCGGGGCTAGGGGCGTTGGCTTCTGTATTTTTGCGCGGTCGTCGCGAAGTGGAAGTGGTGGTGGTTTATCCCGACACCGACCTAAACCTAACGCTGCAAGATGAGTTTGTTTTGGGTCAATAGCAGTTCTGTTTCGCAGTTTTATTGTGCAGTTTTGTTTTGCACTTGTGTTGTACCCATTGCCAAAAAGGGACTCGCAAAGCGAGTCCCTTTTTAGTGAATTAGACGAATTACAAGCTGATCAGTTTTACTAACTAGCCAGGTATTCTCGGATGTCGCCACGACGCTTGCGCAGCTTGTTGAGCGCTTCGCGCTCGATCTGGCGGACGCGTTCGCGGCTGATGTTGAGGCGATCGCCAATCTTGGCCAGGGTCAGAGAATGCCCGTCTTCTAGCCCAAACCGCAGCGACAGCACTTCGCGCTGCTGGGGCGTCAGGTCTTTCATCAGCAGCTCTAATTCGGTGCGTAGAGACGCTTGGGTGGCAAAGTCTTCGGGAGAGGGGGCTGTGTCTTCGAGCAGTTCGCCCAACTCGGTGTCTTGGTTGTCACCCACTTTGAGATCAAGCGACAGCGGCACCCGCGCCCGCTCCAGATATTCCCGCACCTGCTTGGAGGTTAGATCGAGCTCGGCCGCTAGTTCTGACATCGTGGCCGTGCGTCCCAGCTGCTGGGCAAGCTGGCGCTGCACTTTCTTAATTTTGTTGAGCTTTTCGGTAATGTGGATGGGCAAGCGGATGGTGCGCCCTTTTTCGGCGATCGCCCGGGTAATCGCCTGACGAATCCACCAATAGGCGTAGGTCGAAAATCGATAGCCCTTGGTCGGGTCAAATTTCTCGACGCCGCGCTGCATTCCAATCGTGCCTTCTTGGATCAAGTCCAGTAGGTCAACGTTGCGCTTGATATATTTTTTGGCGACCGAGACCACGAGCCGCAGGTTGGCTTCGACCATTTTGCGTTTGGCCATCTCACCCTCGGCGATCGCCCGCTCTAGCTCAGGCACCGAGATCGAGGCCGCCGCTGCCCACTCCTCAGCAGAGGGAAGGCGACCCAGCTGCGTCAACAGCTCTTCTTGGATATCGTTGATGACGCTCAACCGCTGCACCTGCTTACCCAAAACAATTTCTTGCTCGTGCGTCAGCAGAGGGACACGGCCAATTTCTTTGAGGTAGGTACGAACCAAATCCGTGGAGGTTGGGGAAGTCTTCATATCGCACTGGGGTCTAGAGGAGGATGGCTAATAAAAAACGGGCTAACAGAGAACAATTGTACTAATATTCTGGGACGAATCGGATAGATCTGAAGGTGCAGTGGGCGACTCTTTAACTCTATCGAGGCGGAACAGGGACGTAATGAGAAATCGCTGAGCATTGATAGCGGCAAGGACTAGAGGGCGACCACGAAACTCACAGAGCAAAACTGGGACGTCACTCGCCTCAAAAAGCAGGGCAACTAAGGACAGAACGCGGGCATCGTCGAGAGCGTGTTGAGGCCGTGTTGAAATCAGGGGACGGACAGTTCGCAGCGCTGACTAGCAAAATCTATGGGGCGATCGCCAGCAAAGCGGGACTAGCAGGGACATTGGATGGAATGCAATTGGACTTAGGGGCGACGGGGAATAACAAGGTGTGTTCTTATATTAAGAATCGTAACATTTATGAAATAGCTTAGCATGTCGCCCCAGAAATACAATCCACCCATTGGTAGGTTGGTTAATAGGCTTAGAATACCCAGAAACTCAACCCTAGATTGCATCCTGTGGAACAAAATGGGGAGTTGTCGGGGTAGGGGTGTGCAGGATGTCCGGTGGCGATGTTTAACTTTTTTTAATGTTTACGGAAAAGCGTCTTAATATTTCTCAGCAAATATGAAAGCTGGGGGAGCGGGAGCGTGGGAGCGTGCGCAAGGGAGACCATACCGGATGCGGGCATGGTCTCCCTCTCGTTCTTTGAGTCAGTTTTCGGGTGATTTATGAGAACGAGCGGCAGTCTATTTACGATCTGCGATCGCTCACTCGATAGAGCGCTGATAGAGCGCCAGATCGGCGCAGAAGTCGACCAGCATAAGAATCGCTCAGTGCAGCGATCGCTTAGCTTAGGAGTGGCCCAGCTTAGAGCTAGAGATATTTGTG
>DATNOW010000361.1:0-3581 GCA_036703515.1 Chroococcidiopsis sp. | reverse complement strand
AATTCTTGAAAGACAACAATTCGGGTGAGGTCGATCAAGCCCGCCTGCGCGAAGTGGTCGAAGAAGACGTGCTGAGAGAAGCAATCGTCGATTGGCTGCTTGAGCGCTCAACCGTCGAACTTGTCCCCGAAGGCTCGCTTGCACCGGCACCGGACGTAGAAGACGCCCTCGACGGTGAAGACGCGGCTGAAGAAGCCCCCACAGCCGATGCCCCAGCCGAATCTGAAACGGTGACCGTTGCGGCTGAAGCAGTTGCGGCTGAAGTGGTTGCGCCTGCCGACGCAGACGAGAGCAGCGCCGACGAAACCACCGGCAAAGCCAAGAAGTCGGCCAAGGCTAGCGCCGCTAAAACGGCTGAAAAAACAGCTGAAAAATCGGCTGATAAGCCTGCCGATGCCTCTACCGCAAAGCGCAAAACAAAGTCTACAAAGACGGCAGATGCCAAAAAAGATGACTCCTCTGAAAAATCAGAAGACTAGTCAGAAGCGGCTGCCGACGAGTCGCAAGTTGTGCCTGCGGCCTTGGTCTGTTGAGGGTTCCGCGTAAGAGTCCAGTACGATCAAGGGCACCGTTGCTCAAGAGGGCTATATCTAGGCTGTGAACAGGAAACTCTGTCTCATGTTCACAGCCTGGTTTGGGTCGGAGCAGATTAAAATAGCGATCGCTCTTGAGGCAAATTGCAAACCGTGTTTAATTGCGCGTCATACTGGCTGGAAACCCGCTGTCTCCGCTGTCGGAAAGGTGAAACAGGGGCGATCGCTCCTATTCCAAGCAGTCTTCAGCGAGTTGAGGCATAATTGACAAATAGAGCACCGTTATGACCGAGAAACAGCACCTGATTGGGTTCGCTATCCTAATGATGAGATGAAATCTCGGATGCTTTGTTTCTCTATCGGTTCCCCGGCTGCTGACATCCCCAATTTTGAGGTCAACCCCTCTCCCAACCATTTCTCCACAGGTTATATGCTCGAATCGCAATTTCCCGGTTACTCGATCATCAGCACGACTGTGTCCGAGTTCTCTGACATTAGAAACTATCCGACCCAGGCGAATGGTCCAATCCCGACGGTTGTAGAACAGTCCGGGCGTGGAGAGCGAGCATTTGACATTTACTCTCGCCTGCTGCGTGAGCGCATCATTTTCTTAGGGACTGCGATTGACGACGCTGTTGCCGACGCGATTGTGGCCCAGCTGCTCTATCTCGACGCAGAAGACCCCGAAAAAGACATTCAGCTTTACATCAACTCGCCGGGTGGTTCTGTCACTGCGGGTATGGCCATTTACGACACCATTCAGCAAATTCGTCCCGATGTGGCTACCATTTGTTTTGGTTTGGCCGCTAGTATGGGAGCGTTTCTATTATCGGGCGGCACATCGGGCAAACGCATGTCTCTTCCTAGCTCTCGGATCATGATCCACCAGCCCCTTGGCGGTGCCCAAGGTCAGGCGGTTGATATCGAGATTCAAGCAAAGGAAATTTTGTATCACAAATGCAAACTCAACGAATTGTTGGCTTATCATACTGGTCAGCCCATCGAAAAAGTTGAGGCCGATACCGAGCGTGACTTCTTTATGTCAGCCGATGAAGCTAAAGGCTATGGCCTAATCGATCAGGTGATTACCCGACAGGACTTGCCCGCCGCTCAGGAGACTGTCACCGCACTGAAGTAAGAGGCGACTATGTCTAAATACGACTCCCATCTCAAATGTTCGTTCTGCGGCAAATCGCAGGAGCAGGTTCGTAAGCTAATTGCCGGGCCGGGTGTTTACATTTGTGATGAATGCGTCGATCTCTGCAACGAAATCTTAGACGAGGAACTGTTTGACTCCAGTGCTTCTGTGCCGCAGTCATCACCTCGCCGGGATCAGCAGCCAGAAAAGCGCCCGGCACGTAGTTCCCGTGTCGCACTCAACCAGATCCCCAAACCACGGGAAATCAAAAAGCATCTCGATGAGCACGTGATTGGCCAAGACGAAGCCAAGAAAGTGCTGTCGGTGGCAGTCTACAACCACTACAAGCGGCTGAGCTACATTCAATCCAAAGCTTCTGGCAAGATCGAAGATTCGGTTGAGCTGCAAAAGTCGAATATTTTGCTGATTGGCCCGACGGGCTGCGGCAAAACTCTACTGGCGCAAACTTTGGCTGAGTTGCTCGATGTTCCCTTTGCGGTGGCCGATGCCACCACGCTGACGGAAGCGGGCTATGTGGGCGAGGATGTGGAAAACATCTTGCTGCGACTGTTACAGGTGGCGGATTTGGATGTCGAAGAAGCCCAGCGCGGGATCATTTACATTGACGAAATCGATAAGATTGCTCGCAAGAGCGAAAACCCTTCAATTACGCGCGATGTCTCGGGTGAAGGTGTGCAGCAAGCTTTGCTGAAGATGCTAGAAGGCACCGTCGCCAATGTTCCCCCCCAGGGTGGGCGCAAACATCCTTACCAAGACTGCATCCAGATTGACACGAGCAACATCCTGTTTATTTGCGGCGGGGCGTTTGTCGGGCTGGAAAAAGTCATCGAACAGCGGGTCGGCAAAAAGAGTGCTTTAGGCTTTGAGATCGAGCCGATCAGCGAGCTCCATCCGTCGCGTGAAAAGCGGGCGGCTGACATGCTGAAGCACATGGAGCCCGATGATCTGGTCAAGTTTGGCATGATTCCTGAATTTATCGGGCGGATTCCAGTGACGGCTGTGGTCGATCCGCTGGATGAAGAAGCGCTATCTGAAATTTTGACCGAGCCGCGCAATGCTTTGGTCAAGCAGTACCAAAAACTGCTGCGGATGGACAACGTGCAGCTTGAGTTTAAGCCGGATGCAGTCAAGGCGATCGCCAAGGAAGCCTATCGGCGCAAAACAGGGGCACGGGCGCTGCGTAGCATCGTTGAAGAACTGATGCTCGAAATCATGTATGAGATTCCGTCTCGCAAAGACGTAACGCGCTGTGTGATTACACGAGAGATGGTCGAGAAGCGATCGACAGCCGAGCTGCTGCTGCATCCGTCGTCAATTCCCAAGCCCGAATCTGCTTAGGAGCAAATGCGCGGATACATTGCACCAGAGATTGAATCAAGGGGGCAGGGGCGATAAATCGTCACTGCCCCCTTTTTGGCGATCGCCCACCGTGGTAGCATCCGGTTGAGCGTATGTACTTTCGGTTGTTTCGCCTTGGGTCGTCTTGCTCCTGCTCCCCTATTGCTCCCCGGTTGCTCTTGCGGGGCTGCACAAAGGAACCATCCTAACCTTGCCTTTTATGGCCATAGCACTGTGCGATTTAAGCATTTGCGATTTAAGCATTTCGGTCGGTCTGCTGCACTATCCGTCCCTTGGTTAAAGGATTGGTCTCACCCTGGACAGGGGCATACCCTGATTTTGGTGGCGATTGTAGGTTTCGGTGCGCTGCTGCGGTTTTGGCAGCTTGACCTCAAGCCTCTGTGGTTAGACGAGGTGATTACGGCGATATTCGCTCTGGGCAAGAGCTACAGCGATATTCCGCTTGATGTCATCGTTTCAGCCGATGCCTTAGATCAGCTATTTACCTATCGGCCCGGAGCAAGCTGTGGGGCGATCGCCCAGCGGGTGGC
>DATNOW010000360.1:0-4550 GCA_036703515.1 Chroococcidiopsis sp. | reverse complement strand
GGGAAGGACGGAGCTGGCTGCAAACGAGGGGGCGATCGGGGCTGCCAAACAGCAGACAGCGGTTGTCATCGGTGAGCTGAATGCAGCGCACTCCAGCAGGTTTGCCGTGGGGCATGCCGGGAATGGGGGATGAAATGGATGGGGCAATGCAGCAGGCTCCACAGCCAACTCGACAGTCCATAAACGGATCTCCAAACAAAGACTGTGGCTGTTGTTGCGGCTTCACGGCTGATTTCGGCTGTTCTCGTAGCTTACCGGCTGCTCTCGCAGCTTCGCGGCTGATTTCACAGCAATCCGGTTAGTTTCACAGCCAATTTCACAGCAATAAAGCGAGGGCTTCGGGTAGGCAAAAGGTGCCATCGGGGCAGGGCGGAAAATCGACTACATGCGCGATCGCATCAAGGTTGAGCGGGCCATAGATGTGGGGGACAGCTTGCCCGGTTTGATAGCAATCTTCGTAGACGATGGGCGATCGCACCTGGGCTGGGGTGATGCACAACAGCAGCAGATTGGTCTGCCCGTGATAGAAAGCGTTGGCGGGGCCTAAAACCTGAGCTGGGGTTGAGCAGTGGATAAATCCTTCGCTCTCTAGGCTAGGAGCCACGTAAATCCCAGACTGCAAGGCAGTCTGCCAAGTCAGAGCATCGGTAATATGGAGGAGCATCACTAAGGAGTGGCAATTGAATAAGGTTGCATGTCGCGTAGGGGCGGGTTTTGCCCAGATCTCCGCGGACAGAGTCCATTCATCGGCTAAACCCGTCCGTACAGTATGCAGTTTTATTAAATCTATGATCCTAAGTCAATCGCACGACAGGGCAAGTGCTGGATAGGTCAATCGCTGGAGCGGAAGGCCAGCGTTTATAATCACAAAGGGTTTCTTAAGATTCTGGCTGGCGCTCGGTGCGATCGCCGAGTCTATCGTTTCAGTGCGACCGTTTTAGTGCGACATCATCAATTATGAATTCTACGATTGCCCAACTCAAGCTCCGCTTTGATCAAGCTTTGGTGGCCGCCTTTGGCGACGACCTTGCAGGAACCGATCCGATGCTGGTGCCTGCAAGCAACCCCAAGTTTGGCGATTATCAATCAAATGCGGCACTGTCGCTGGCTAAGCGGCTAGGGCAGGCTCCACGGGCGATCGCTGAACAAATTATCCAACAGTTGGATGTCACCGACATCTGCGAACCGCCTACGGTAGCGGGGCCGGGGTTCATCAACTTTGCGCTCAGAGTTAGCTATCTAGAAGCCCAGATTAAAGCAATTCAGCGCGACCCGCGCCTTGGGGTGGCACCAATCCGGCAGGGAAAACGGGCGATCGTTGATTATCCCAGCCCCAACATTGCTAAAGAAATGCATGTGGGCCACCTGCGCCCGTCGGTGATTGGCGACTGCATCGCGCGAATTTTAGAATTTTTGGGTTATGACGTGCTGCGTATCAGCCACTTGGGCGATTGGGGCACCCCTTTTGGCATGCTGATCGCTTACTTGACCGAAGCCTATCCTGAGGCCCTCAGTAGCGGCAATAACCTGGAACTAGGAGATTTGGCCAGCTTTTATCGAGCGGCCAAAAAGCGGTTTGACGAAGACGAAGCCTTTCAAGACAAGGCTCGCCTGGCGGTGGTGGCGCTGCAGGCCGGTGATGAGGCTACCCTCAAAGCCTGGAGGATTGTCTGCGACCTGTCGAACCGCACGAATCAAGCGATTTTTGACCTGATTGGGCTGTCGCCTCTAACCCTGCGCGGCGAATCTTTTTACAATCCGCTGCTGCCGGATGTGATTGATGAACTCAGGCGGCTGGGGCTATTGGTCGAAGATGCGGGGGCGCAGTGCGTCTTTTTGGAAGGGTTTACCAACAAAGAGGGGAAGCCGCTGCCGCTGATTGTGCAGAAGTCAGGTGGCGGTTATAACTACGCTACGACTGACCTGGCCGCGATTCGCTATCGGGTAACGGTGGATCAGGTGCAGCGGGTGATTTATCCGGTTGGGGCTGAGCAAAGCAACCACTTTGCCCAAATCTTCCAAGTCGGACGCAGGGCGGGGTGGATTACGCCGGAGGTGGAGTTTGTCCATGCGCCGCTAGGTAATGTGCTGGGTGAGGATGGCAAAAAGCTGAAGAGTCGCTCGGGCGATGCGGCCCGACTGGTGGATCTGCTGGATGATGCGATCGCCTATGCCCGCAAGGATCTCGAAACCCGCCTCAACGAAGAAGGGCGCACGGAAACAGAGGAGTTTATTGCCAATAGCGCCCGCGTTGTCGGCATTAGCGCCATCAAATATGCGGATCTCAGCCAAAACCGCACCAGCAGCTATATCTTTAGCTACGACAAAATGCTGGCGCTCCAGGGCAACACTGCACCCTATATGCTCTATGCCTATGTGCGGGTGCAGG
Organism: Chroococcidiopsis sp.; assembly: GCA_036703515.1. Lineage (GTDB taxonomy): Bacteria > Cyanobacteriota > Cyanobacteriia > Elainellales > Elainellaceae > DATNOW01. The sequence continues at coordinate 2,161 of DATNOW010000360.1, read as the reverse complement.
GTATCAGCCGCAAGGGTAGCATCGACTTTGAGGCATTGGGGGACGATAGCGTCATTCAACTGCAAGATGAGGCCGAACTAACCCTGGCCAAGCACATCCTTCAATTTGATGAAAACCTGGTGGCGATCGATGCCGACCTGCTGCCCAATCGCCTCTGCCAATATTTATTTGAGCTGAGCCAAAAGTTTAACGTGTTTTATGATCGCTGCCCGGTGCTGCAAGCGGAGGAGCCCCTGCGTACCTCACGCCTGATTTTGGCAGACCTGACGGCCCGCACGATTAAGGTGGGGCTGTCGCTGTTAGGGATTCAGGTGTTGGAGCGGATGTAGGGTGTGGTTCGGCAGGCTCACCAACCAGTGGTTTGGCTTGTCCCCGTTTAATCAAGGCCAGCTTGGGTGATGGGGATTTCGATGGTGAAGGTGGTGCCTGTTGGGGAGTGGGGCTGACAGGTTAACTGCCCTTGGTGTTTGCCGACGATGATTTGGTAGCTGATGGCGAGGCCGAGGCCGGTGCCTTGACCGAAGGGTTTGGTGGTAAAAAACGGATCAAAAATGTGCGGTTGAATCTCAGCGGGCACGCCGATACCGTTGTCGGTGATGTGGATGGCAATGCGATCGCCCTCTAGACACTCGGTGCGCAGGGTGATGACGGGCAGTGGGCTGGGATTGACGGTGGAATCGACAGAATTCGCCGCAGGATTTGCAGCGGAATTTGTAGCGCCATTAATGGCCGCATTGGCAAAAGCTTTGGGCAAGTGGCGGCGATCGCTCAGCGCATCAATGGCATTGCTGAGAATATTCATAAACACTTGGTTGAGCTGCCCTGGATAACACTTGACTTCGGGCAAATCGCCGTAGGCTTTGACCACTTGAATGGCAATATCCGTAGGGGTTTCGCGCATTCGACTGGCTAAAATCATCAGGGTGTTGTCTAAGCCCTCGTGAATATTAACCGCCTTCACTTCGGCCTCATCTAGCCGAGAGAAATTGCGCAGGGAGTTGATGATTTCACGAATGCGTTCGGCTCCCACCTGCATCGAGCTAATGGACTTGGGCAAGTCGTCCATCATGAAGTCGAGCTCTTTGGTTTCTAAAATCGCCTGGGCCTCCGCCGGCAGGGCAGGGGCATAGGTTTGGTAAAGGGTAATGATGTCGAGCAAGTCTTGGGTATAGTCTTGAACGTACTTGAGATTGCCGCAGACAAAGCTGACCGGATTGTTGATTTCATGGGCTACGCCAGCAACCAACTGGCCTAAGCTCGACATTTTCTCGCTCTGCACCAGTTGGGTTTGGGCATGTTTGAGTTCGGCTAGGGTCTGTTCGAGGTGCAGGGTTTGCTCCCGCAGTCGGGCTTCTGACTGGCGCAGGGCTGCCTCGGTTTGGCGACGTTCTTCTAGCTCATTTTGCAGTTTTTGGTGCAGTTCAGACTGTTCTAGGGCGATCGCCAACTGCACGCTCAGCTCTTGCAGCAGGATCACCTCGTCGGCTTGCCAATCGCGCGGCGCATCACACTGCTGAGCGATCAATAAGCCCCAGAGATGGTTAGCCTGGAGGATCGGCACCACCAAATTGGCTTTGACCTGAAACTGGTCTAGCAGCGCCACATGGCAAGGGGCCAAGCCCTCTGTATGGATATTGGGAATAACGCGGACGCGTCCCTGCTGATAAAGAGGCACATGACCATCACGAAAGCAGGTATCGGTAATTTGCATGTCGAGTACCGGCGTCCAGCCTTCTCCCACAGACTCGACCGCAACATAGCCGCCCCAGTCTGGAGTAAACCGATAGATGATGGTGCGATCGGCTTGGAGCAAATGCCGCACGTCATTGACTGCCACATTGAGGGTTTCGGCGACATCCAGCGATTGATAAATCCGTTCGGTCAGCGTCCGAATCAGGCGTTCGCGCACCGCCTGCCGCCGCAGCCGCTCTTCGGCTTGGATGCGCTCGGTGATGTCATTTTGGATGCCGATATAGTGGGTCAGCCGCCCCCGCTCGTCGCGAACAGGGGAAATGATCAGCTCATTCCAAAAGGCAGTGCCGTTTTTGCGATAGTTTTTGAGCACAACCTGGCAGCTTTGCCCAATCCGAACGGCTTGTCGCAGCGTCTCGATCGCCACCGGATCGGTATCAGCTCCTTGCAAAAACCGACAGTTGCGCCC
>DATNOW010000359.1:0-2952 GCA_036703515.1 Chroococcidiopsis sp. | reverse complement strand
GCTTGAGCTTTGTTCGCGTTTATCGGTAGTGTGTCAGAGGGTATCCGCCCTGGTTTTCCCGATACGCTACCCGTCTTCACCTGCATTTTCCCCATGCCCGATCAACCCAACCGCGCCGGTTTGCCTGATCCTCAGCCCGATCGTATTGCTCGCCCAGAGCAGAGCAACACTGCCCCAGCGATCGCGCCCGGTGGTCTGATTAGTCGTCTGCTGGCCGCAGCGGCGCAGCGATGGCTGCGATCGCAAGCAGAGCGGGTCGATAAGTTGCGCGTGCAGATTGGTGGAGGCGATCGCCAGTTTTTGGCAGGCGCTATTCAACAGGTTTCCATCTCGGCCCGAGGTGTGGTGTATCGGGGGTTGCAGTTCAGCCAAGTTGACCTCGTCGCCACTGGGCTGCGGGTTAATTTAGGGCAAGCGCTGTGGGGCAAACCGCTGCAACTGCTGGCGATCGCCCCCGTGCAAGGGGAATTTGTGATGCAGCAAGAGGACATTAATGCCTCGCTGCAGGTGCCCCAAATTGCGGTGGCGATCGCGGCCTTGCTGGTCGATTTACTCGGGGGCGCAGTCGACGCCGTAGGGCTCTCTACAGAGGAGTCCCTCGATTTGCGTGACTTTGAGGCGATCGTCAAAGCCAACCAAATTACGCTCAGCGCCCAGCTTCGGTCAGTCAGCGGTCAGACCACACCGCTAACCATTCGGGCCGGGTTAGGGCTGCACAGCCCCCACGCCCTGCGCCTCGAAAAACCCCAGTGGTTGCCCAACCCCCGCGCATCCCGCGGGCTACCGCTAGCCGATCTAGACGGGCACCTGATTGATCTTGGCCCGAATGTGGCATTGCAACACCTCCACCTCAGCGACGGCCAAGTCACCTGTAGCGGGCAGATTACGGTTCTGATTCCCTCACGGTAGCGCTGGCAGCAGCAGCGTCACAAAGTAATAGACCAGCGGTGCCGTAAACACGTAGCTGTCGGCCCGATCGAGAATGCCGCCGTGACCGGGGATAAGCTGCCCCGAATCTTTCACCCCCGCATCGCGCTTCATCATCGACTCCGTCAGGTCACCCAGCAAACTCGTAATGCCAATCAGCAAACCTAAGGCCACCCCGCTCAGCGGAAACCCGTTCCAGCCCAGCATACCGCTGCCAATGACAGCGACAATAACACTGCCAATCACCCCAAACACGGCCCCTTCTACCGTTTTTTTGGGGCTGATGTTCGACAGGCGGGTGCGCCCAAAACATTTGCCAAATACATAAGCCCCAATATCGGCCGCCCAAATGCAGCCAAAGGCCATCAGCATCGTAGTTAAGCCCACCGGCAATGCGCTCAGGTCTGACCACGAGTGGGGAAAGTAGCCGCCCAGGGGTAAATTGCTAGACTCTGCACTGCCCAGCGATCGCAACCGCAGCCAATAGCTTGGCAAATAGCCCCCGTAAAACAATCCCAAAATCGACGCCGAAATGTCAGCAATCGAGGCCAATTTGGGCCGAAATAATAGATAGAAACAGATAAACGTACCCACCAAAGGCAGCACCGCATCGGCCAGATAGGTCGGCGACAGCGTCGAAATCACCAGCAAAATTTGGCTGACCACCAGGGTTGTCTTGGCCGCAGGCGTCATGCCCTTTGCCCGCGTCAGCTGAAAATATTCCAATTGCCCCAGATAAACAATGACGCTAAAGCCAAGGGTGGTATACCATCCGCCCAAAACAACCATGCCTAACGCAAGGGGAATCGCAACAATAGCACTGAGGAGGCGAGCCAAAGACATAGAACATCTCGTAGTAAGCTGACGTGCATTCAAATTGCAGCGCTGGAATTGTGCAATCTTTGACGTACCGGAAACATGCTGGACGAATGACAGAGTGGCGTCTCGCCTCAGCAGCAGCCCACCTATGCAAGCAACGCATGACCTGCGCTAGCCCTGTGTCTTAAGAAAACCTCTGAATTCCAGTTAAGTTCAGGTTAAAGATACTCTGGCATACTTTGGCGAACTTGTTGACGGTCGCAAAATGAAATGCAACGACTGAATGACGGCTCTCTTTAATCTAACTTTTCTCCACTCAGGACAAAAATTGGATCAACGGCCGCAAACACTTGATGGATGCCGCGATTTTCGAGGCGGTTGATGGCCGACTGCACCACTTCAATGTTGCGGGCCCGCAGTTCGGCTAAGCCTTCAGAAATCGCGTAAAGGGTTTCAAAGTTAGTCGCTGTGGCCACGAGGCGACCACCCGATTTGAGGTATTGCCAGGTGTCGTGCAGCAGCGTTTTGATCGGTCGCCCTCCTTCAATTAATACACAGTCGGGGGCGTTGCCGAGCCCCGCTAGGCAGTCGGGGGCGTTGCCTTCGATCACCTCGACGGTTTTCACCGAGAAGCGATCGCAATTCCGCCGAATCAAGTTAGCCACCTCTTCATCACGTTCAACTGCGACAATTTTGCCCCGGGGGCAGAGCAGCCCAATTTCAATGGGAATGGTGCCCGTGCCCGCGCCGATATCCCAAAATACGGCGTTGGTCTTGAGCCGCAGTTGCGAAATCAGCAGCACGCGCAGTTCGCGATTGGTCATGGGAATGCCCGGCAGTTGTTCAAACAGCTCATCCGGGATACCCGGTGTGGCATAGGGCCAAAGGGAAGAATCCATGCGAAAAGGGCGGGGGATAGGAGGGCGGACGAAGCGCGAACTATCGGAGTGGCGTAATGCCTTAACCTTCGACTCTGTTTGATTCTCGCACGACCTTAAGGGTGTGAAGAGTCGGATCGCTACATCCCGTTAAGACGGCCCCAGCGGCCTGGAGGTGTTGCAGGGTGCTAAGGGTCTCAGCGGTGATGCGATCGCCCGGCATGATCAGGGGAATACCGGGTGGATAGGGGCAAATCAGCTCGGCCGCAATGCGATCGCAGCTCTGGGCAATGGGAACCACTTCGGTGGCGGCAAAGAAAGCTTGACG
>DATNOW010000358.1:0-3103 GCA_036703515.1 Chroococcidiopsis sp. | reverse complement strand
GTCGAGCTGACCGAAGTGGTTGTCCTGCGGGTCATCGACCAGTTCCAAAATCTGGTCAAGCAGGGCGATATTGCTCGTTGGCTGATTCAACCGGGGAGCAGTCAACGCTATGTCGATCTCAACGGCGTGGATGAGGTACAGGCGATCGCCCAACGCGTGGTTAATTTGGTGGTCTATCAGGTTTTGCCCACCCTCAAGCCTGAAATCGAAGCGCTGCTGCAGCATAGCGTGATCAGCGTGTTAAATAGTTCGCCCGTTTATCGGGGGCTGCAACCCTTGCCTGGCATGACGGCTTTCTCTAACCAATTGGCGCAGCAGTTAGTGCAGCAAGTTTCCCAAAACGCCTACGGTGCGATCACGGCAGCGCTCCAAGACGCGAAGGGGGCGGAGCTGACTCAGCAGCTCGTTCAGCGTTTTAGCGAATCGCTGCGCAGCAATGTTCAGCAAGAAAATACCGTGGAAGATATTCAGTCGTTGGTGGCGGCGCTGCTCGATGAAGTCAAGATTAATTACATTCAACGCATTGCCGCTGAAGACGTAGAAACTCTGCGAGAGCAAAATCACCAGCTCTATCAGCAGATGAAACCCAGTAATCATTGAGCATTGAGTTAGGGCAGGAGAGCGTGGTGGTTTTTGCTTGGGCGCAGACGTTTGCTGTTGCTGGGTGCCCGTATTGAGCATCCCCAGATTGATCCCCCACAGTGTTAAAAATCATGCAAAACACCGAAATCTGGCAACGGTCAGCGTCTGTTCGTTATAATTACTAAGCCATCATTTAAGGAAAGTGGGTCGGTGCCCGCTTTTTTTGTTGTTTGTTTGATTTCTGAGGTCGTGTGTTTCACTTACGTGTGTTCTATACACTTGTGCTCCACACATTTGTTTGCACAGTGCTGCTGTTTGCGCAGTGCTGTAAAATCGGATTGATCGTGAAATTGGATTGATCGTGAAATCGAATTGACCCCATGCGGTGAGGGTTGACCGGCCTTGCTAGCCCCATTCATTCTCATCCGCCTAGGTTCTCAGATTTTCGCACCTCAATAAAGCCAAGCTTTTAATTAAAGCCAAGCTTTTACTGCGCAGGGCAGGCAGCGCCTCACGTCTGAGAAAAAAGTTGGGTCTTGATCAGGTCTGATCAGATGTGTGATTTCAAACACGCGATTGCAAATGATTGCCTGTGAGTTATGTGATTTAACTGTTGATTTTCTGCTAGCTATGGCGCATCCCCTGATTCCACAAATTATCGAACTGGCCACTCCGGTGGCAGACGCTCTAGGGCTAGAGGTGGTTGGGGCTGTGTTTCATACCAATCAAAACCCGCCTGTGCTGCGTCTGGATATCCGAAATCTAAATACAGACACTGGGCTAGCGGATTGTGAACGCATGAGTCTCGCCTTTGAAACAGCATTGGATGAAACAAACCTGATCCCCGATGCGTATGTCTTAGAGGTGTCGAGTCCTGGTGTTCCCGATACGCTGACGACCGATCGAGAGTTTTCATCCTTCAAAGGTTTTCCGGTTACGGTGACCACTACTGAACCTTATAAGGGTCATCAGGTGTGGTCAGGGCAGTTAGTGCGACGAGATGAAACGACCGTTTATCTGACCAATCGCGGGCGGGCGATCGCCATTCCTCGTGACCTAATCCGCGAGGTGCAGTTGGCGACTGCCGCCGAGTAGCTCCAGACTCAATACATTCCACGCACCTACCCAGGCGCTAATCGCCCTACCTAGGTGCCCAATATCCCCGACAACTGAAGATTTCCAGAGGTTCTCCCTATGTCCATGGTCACTCTGCCCGGACTCCAAGACATGATCGACGGCATCAGCCGCGATCGCAATCTACCCAAACATGCCGTTCAATCGGCACTCCGCGAAGCGCTTTTGAAAGGCTATGAACGCTATCGTCGCACCCACCGCCCCGATTCCCAGAACTTTGACGAAGAGTATTTCAGCAATTTTGAAGTAGAGCTAGACGTAGAAGACGAAGGCTTTCGAGTCCTTGCCACCAAGACGATTGTGGAAACGGTCACCAATCCTGACCACCAAATCTCTCTTCAAGAAGTGCAAGAGGTGGCCGACGAGGCCCAGTTGGGTGACACCGTGATTTTGGATGTCACGCCGGATCAAGGCGAGTTTGGCCGGATGGCAGCGATTCAGACCAAGCAGGTGTTGGCCCAAAAACTGCGCGATCAGCAGCGCAAGCTCGTTCAAGAAGAATTCCAAGAGCTAGAAGGTACAGTTCTCCAAGCCAGGGTACTGCGGTTTGAGCGACAGTCGGTGATTATGGCCGTCAGCAGCAGTTTTGGGCAGCCCGAGGTAGAAGCCGAACTGCTCAAGCGCGATCAGTTGCCCAATGACAACTACCGCGCCAACGCAACCTTTCGAGTGTTGCTAAAACGGGTTTCTGAAGGCTCTCATCGCGGTCCCCAATTGCTCGTGTCCCGCGCCGATGCTGGTTTGGTGGTTGACCTATTTGCCACCGAAGTCCCTGAAATCGAAGACGAAATTGTTCGCATCGTTGCGGTTGCCCGCGAGGCCAACCCTCCGTCACGTTCGGTTGGGCCACGCACCAAAATTGCTGTTGACACCCTAGAGCGCGATGTTGATCCCGTTGGGGCCTGCATCGGTGCCCGCGGATCGCGGATTCAGGTGGTGGTCAACGAGCTGCGGGGCGAAAAGATTGATGTCATCCGCTGGTCGCCCGATCCGGCGACCTACATTGCCAACGCTCTCAGCCCGGCTCGGGTGGATGAAGTGCGCCTTGTCAATCCTGAAGAGCGTCAGGCTCACGTGCTTGTGCCCGACGATCAGCTCAGTTTGGCGATCGGCAAGGAAGGGCAAAACGTTAGGTTGGCGGCTCGTCTGACCGGCTGGAAGATCGACATTAAAGATTCGGCCAAATATGACTATGAGGCCGAAGATCGCAAGATTGCGGAACTCGCCGAAGAGCGCCGACAGCACCGCATTGCATCGACAATGGAGGCAGATGAAGAGCCTGAAGACTTCGATGAATTAGACGATGCCAGCGATGAAGAGACCGATGGAGCCCTATCAGACGCTCTATCAACTGAGGCGATCGCGACCGATCATCCTGACGAGTCTG
>DATNOW010000357.1:0-5224 GCA_036703515.1 Chroococcidiopsis sp. | reverse complement strand
TCCCGAATGCAATTCCATACATGAAATTCCATGAAATGCAATTCCATAAAATGCAACTTGCATATAAGTTCCTTGCAGGTCATTGGCAGATCACTAGCAGGTCACTGGCAGTAATCTGGCAGGTCATTTGCAATAGACAGGCGATCGCAATCATCGCATAGGAGCGAGGCCATCGGTTAATAACCCAGGCGTTAATGATTTACCCTTCACCCTTTACCCTTCTTCCCAAGAATCTCCCCCGCAGGCAAGATGCCTGCACCACGTTCTATGCACTCCTGCTTTATCTCCCACCCTCCCATCTCCCACCCTCCCAATTTTCCTAAAAGCCTATTGCTTAGCAGAGCCTTGAGGAAGGGTTGCGATATCGTTGCTATATCATAGAGAGTGGAATGTCACAGCTAGAGTTCGACCTATGAATGTAATGGAGTTTTTTCAGCAGAGCACCGGCCGGTGGCGATCGCAACGTACCACCCACCACCTTGCCTTTAGACGAGCCGAAGCTGGTGAATCTGACATTCAGGTAGAAGCGCTGCCCGCTGACCACCCCAAAATCATCGAAATCTGCCAGCTCCACGACGTTGACCCCAACTTGGCGATCGGCGGTGCCTTTGTTTCATGGCACGGCGCAATGGGCTGGGATAAAGACGACGAAAACCACCAAGGCTCAACAGTATTTGCCCTCATCCCCGATCCAGAGCAGCCCCGCAATGGCACCCTGCTGCGCGAACGGGGCTATGCCGAGATTATTCCCGTCGCCGGGCACTACCACATGGACGACGACAACGCTCTGGTCTTAACCACCGAATACGAAACCATGAGTTCGATCGAGCGGTTTTGGTTTGCCAGCCCCAGCTTGAGAATGCGCACCAGCACAGTCAAGCGTTTTGGCGGCTTTACCACAGCCACTTTTTGCACCGAGTTTCGCGTCGATGCCGCCGATACCACCGATGCACCTGAAAGCGCCGAGGCGGCCTCCAGCGCAGCGCTGCCCTACGTTTCTTCCTTGGGTTGGTAAACCTTGGCCGATGCACTGATCCTGACCACCAATCCTGACCCGTTTACGCGCGGCTTAGACTACCTCTACGGCGTTCGCAGTCTTGCCCTAGAGCCAGAGATGGTCGATTTGGTCTATGACCTAGAAGCCCGCATTCCCATCTGCACCTGGATTGGTCACCACATTGAGGCTGTAAATAGACAGCTCCGGGTCTATTTACAGCTTTGCCACGACTGTTTTCATCCGTGGGAGCAGCCCGAGATTCAGGTGTTTGCTGCGCCGCTAGCGCAATCCTTTGGCATCGACGCCCTCTGCAATGTGCAGACCCAGCCGCTGACCATGCTGATCGACGTGGGGCGGGTAGAACCCCAAGATTGGCTGCTGCTGGTTGCCCATGAATATGCTCACGCCCATGCCGGCCGGCCGGGGCACCACCGCCAGTTTGCCCAATCCCTCGCCCATCTCTGCCTCGGGTTGGCGATCGCTCCACCCCCCGATCAGCCCGGTATGGAAGAAAATCTGCGGTTTTATCCGAGCTGTGCGGCCACCCAAAACCCCCTAGCCTTTTGGCGCGGAGAACGCGACGACTGGCAGGCGATCGCTCGGGCAAGTATTACAAATTCCTACTTTCTACCGCAATCAATAGGCCAAAGTACCTATAGAGCCGTATCCTGAAATCTTATGATTCTGGCTGCGATTCGTTGCGGTTTGGATCACCGAGAATGATCGATTTAGTCAGATCAAGGGTTTTCAGGATGAGGAATTTAACAAACCAGATCGTTGCTGTTTGATCGTGCGGCAAAGCCTCACAATTAAACGCTGGCATCGCAGTTTGATTTCATTCGCAATCCTCAACGATCCTTCAGCAATCCACAATTCTCCGTTTAGCTGTGAGCACTCCCTCCTCAGGGGGTGGCAGTTATCTGTGCGCGTTTAATAATCTAGCTTTTAATATCTGGCGATTGATTGGGCAACGTGCTGCACGGAGCATCGTGAATGGGCTAAACCTAATTGTTTTTAACGTTTAGATAGAGGTTTTGATTAATATGTCACTTTCACTGTTAGAGTATGCGCCATCCTCTCAAAACCAAAGGGTTGCTGGCTTTGAAGTCCCCGGAGACGAACAGCCTAGAGTCTATACGACCGAAAATCTGCTGTCGGCCAGCGAGATGGATGCCCTCATTGCAGCCGCCTATCGTCAGATTTTCCATGAGCAGCAGATGCTGGTCAGCAATCGCCAAGTTTTCTTAGAGTCACAGCTCAAATCTCGGCAGATTACGGTTAAAGAATTTATCCAAGGGCTGGCAACTTCTGACCCGTTCCGGCGACTCAACTACGACGCCAACAACAATTATCGCTTTGTCGAACTTTGCGTCCAGCGCATTTTGGGACGGCAAACCTATGGCGATCGCGAAAAGATTGCGTGGTCGATTGTGCTGGCGACCAAGGGGCTCCAAGGCTTTATCAGTGAATTGCTCGATAGCGAAGAATATCGCAGCGCCTTTGGCGATCACACCGTCCCCTACCAGCGGCGACGGATTTTGCCCCAGCGCAGTCAAGGCGAACTGCCCTTTGAGCGCATGGCCCGCTATGGTGTCGACTATCGCGACAAGCTGCCCCGTCCTAGCTATAGCGGTGGGTTTAGCGCTGGCCGGGCAGACGGTCTATTTGGTCAGTTTGAACCCTTTGATGCCGCAACCTTCATCCGTCGGGCTAACTGGTCTGTGGTGTCTGGGTTAGGGGTGATGCTGTTTGTGCTCATTGTGTTTGTCTTGACGCTCTCAGCCACCGTCGGTAACTAGATCAGGTAAGACGATCGGGCAAGGCGATCGCCCCCACTCTAGCCACCCCGATCAATTCGCCTCTGCGCTGGTCTGTAGCTCCAATCGCCGCAGCCAGCGCAGCTTTCCCTACCTTGCGCCTGAATCCAGCAACCTACCTCAACCGACTGTTTAACCAGTTCTTTTAGGCAGGGCATTACGCAGACTACTCAGGAAGCCTGATTTTTCCTCACAGTTCAACCTGAGCACGCCCAGAAAGAGCATTGGGATTAACTTGACGAGTCCACAACATGCTGTCAGGGAAAGCGTTCCAGCGTTTCTGAGTCTCCGTTAAGTTATGTAATTTTTATCAGACTAAATCGAATAATGCTGCCACCCTCCCTATATGATTAGGGTTATCTTTGTAAGATTTCGTAAGGAAAGGGAGATTTTTAGGCGTGGCAATTCCTCTTTTAGAATATTCCCCCGTTTCACAAAATCAGCGGGTCACAAACTATGAAGTTCCTGGAGATGAGCAGCCTAGGCTCTACTCGACCGAGAACATGCTCGACCGCACCGACATGGACGCTCTGATTGAAGCAGCCTATCGTCAGATCTTTTTCCATGCTTTTGCCGCTGATCGGGAACGATTCCTAGAGTCTCAACTGCGTAATGGTCAAATTACTGTCCGCGATTTCATTCGTGGTCTAGTGCTCTCCAACACCTACAAGCGCAGCTTTTATGACCTCAATAGCAACTACCGTTTTGTAGAACAAACCGTGCAGCGCGTGCTGGGTCGTGATGTTTACAGCCAGCGCGAGAAAATCGCCTGGTCGATCGTTGTCGCTACCAAAGGCATCAACGGTTTCGTCGATGATTTGCTCAACAGCGAAGAGTATCTCTCCGCGTTTGGCTATACCACGGTGCCCTACCAGCGTCGTCGCATCCTGTCGGGTCGCTCTGTTGGCGAAGTGCCGTTCAACATTAAGTCTCCGCGTTACGATGCTTACCACCGCGCCAAGCTCGGTTTCCCTCAAAGCATCTGGCAATCCAGCGTTCGTCGCTACGTTCCCCAAGACAAGCAGCCTAAGGCCGGCAGCCCAGCGCAGTTCTTGGATATGGCACGCAGCATCAACCCCCGCGTCAACCCGCCGCAGCGTCTCTCGGCCCTCAACGTTGATTACGAGCGCTCTGTGCCCCGTCGCTAATTGCACCCCAACCTAGAGTTCTTCTCGCCAAAGAAGCTTCGTCTTTTGGGCAAGAAGTAAAATCCTAGTGTAATCAAGCCTAATGTTTTGCCGTTTGTGCAAGGCGTTAGGCTTTTTCCATGGTTACTAGAACCAGATAGCCTGCGGGGATAAACTACTGGCTCATGGTAATGCCGCGCTGCTGCAACTGCTGCACAAAAAACTCTTCTAGCGACGGTCGGGCTAGGTTCATCGAAATGATTTGGGCATTCATCAGCCGCAGACTGGTGAGAAAATCTTGCGGTTCGCCTTTGAGGTGTCCATGCCAGTAGCCATCTTGAAAGTCGAGATCGGGCAACCACTGCCGCAAAATATCTTGGCTACCGTTTTGCACTTTGACGCGATATACCTCGGTAGTGCCCAGCAGATCTTGCAGCGTGCCGACGCAAATCAGTTCACCCCGCGCCAAGATACCGATGCGATCGCAAATTGCTTCGACATCAGACAGCACGTGACTGTTAAAGAAAATCGTTTTGCCCTGGGCTTTTAGGTTGAGGATAATCTCACGGATTTGGTAGCGCCCGAGGGGATCGAGACCCGACATCGGTTCATCGAGAAAAACCACGTCGGGGTCGTTGATCAGCGCTTGGGCCATACCGATGCGCTGCAACATTCCTTTTGAATATTGGCGGAGCTGTTTGCGCCGCGCGGCCGATTGCGCTAGCCCCACCAGATCCAGCAGTTCGCTAATCCGCCGCTTTTGCTCGGCCGCGGGAATCTGAAACAGCCCAGCGGTGTAGCGCAAAAATTCCCAGCCGGTGAGGTAGTCGTAGAAATAGGGATTTTCGGGCAGGTAACCGACGCGTTGCTTAACCGAGCGATCGCCCAACGGTTTACCCAACAGCATCCCCCGCCCAGCATCAGGGCGAATAATGCCCAGTAAAGCTTTGAGCAGCGTGGTTTTACCTGCTCCATTTTGCCCCAACAAGCCAAAGGTTTCGCCCTCAAAAACCGTCAGTGAAAAGTCTTTGAGCGTCGTCACGGTTTGGTTGAGCCAAAAGCCGCTGCGATAGATCTTTTTGAGATTTACCACCTCGACCACCGCCGGGCGATCGCGGTCTATCGAGTCATTAGAGGGTTGGGTCACGACATCCATAACACAGTTGGGCTTCAGCAATGGGAAGGGTTGCTGCACGGGCGGCTTTTAGCTAGGCACTTTGCACAGGCAGCAATGGTCAGCTTAATGATTCCGGTTGTCCCCGTCAACAGCGTCGGCTGAGGAC
>DATNOW010000356.1:0-2193 GCA_036703515.1 Chroococcidiopsis sp. | reverse complement strand
GCCAGCGTTGCCCGAAGGATTGACGATTGCTGCCTAGGTGGATGTCAGCTTGGCGGCTAAAGTAACTCGCGACAAAGACGCCCATGCCATAGGTGCCGATCAGATTATGGGCCACGCTATAAAAGACAATCCAGCCCAGATAGTGTTCGTCTAGAAATGTGGGCACAACGGCAAGCCCGACAAACCCTGTATTGCCCAGCATGGTGGCCAAAAATAGGCTGCCTCGACGGGCGGGCTGATCCCAAATGCTTGTGGTCGGGGCGATCGCCGTTCCTTCTAATGGAGTGAGGCGATCGCCCTCTGGGGTATCTTCTGGCTCAGATCCAGAGGCAAGTTCCTCGGCCTCAAGAGCGGCCGCAGGATGGCGCAGCGCTCGGAGCCACGGCAAACTTTGCAGCAGTAACCAGATAATGACGAGACCCAGCAACAGGGCGGCAAAGGTAACCGTCGGCGCAATAAAAATATTGCCCGACCAATCGGTTTGACGCGCCAGCGTGAAGATTTGCAGCGGTACACCCACCCAATACAGCCCGCGACCGAGAAATCGAGGGAATGCCTTGGGCAGAAATCGCACTATTAGCAGCCCCAACCCTGTCCAGACTAAGAGGGGCGTGTAAGCATGGAGCAGCGTATCGGTCATGCCTAACGATCAGCTCTACTAGGATTTCGTCCAGCCATTGTGCAGACCGATCAGAGTGACGATTACTGCGGCGGTTAGAGTGGCGATGCGGCCCAATCTTGAATGAACCACTGGTTGTTTTGGCGCACCAGCGTATAGCGGACGCTCAGATTATCGTCTGCGGATCTTTCTACGTCTAGCTGCCCGTCTATGTAGTACTTACTACTTTCGGTCACTTCAGCCTCGACCTGGGCCAAGTCTGGGGTTTCGGGCGCAGAAGTTACTGCGGTGACCTTAACCGTGTGGACATATTCAGAGTAGGCGTTGGCCGCTTTGGCTTCCTCGGCGTTGGCTTGCCACTGCGTCAGCGCGGGATCCACTAAAATTTGGGCGAGCTTTGTGGTGTCGTGGGTCTGCCCAAAGGCTAAGCTTTTAGCGGCCAGCCACGTTTCTAAGACTTCCTTGGCTTTTTGCTCATCCAGGGCACCCGTGGCGGCCGTTGGAGCCGGCTTGGGCGGCTGGGCGACCAGCAGCAGCGCTGGTGCTAAGCCTTCCTGACTGGTTTGCCGGGGTTCAGAGCCCCCCGATGCCGCTTGGGTGAGGCGACTGCCGATTAAAATCAGCACCCCTAGCCCCACAAACCCGGTCGCGACCAAAAACATCAGCCGGTCGAGCCGCAAGCCGTTACGGCGACGATTGCTAAAGCGGCTGGGGGGCGATTGGTCAGATCGGGCCGCTGGCGTTCCCCCGGGGCCGCGTCGGCGTGAGGGAAGGGTCGAAGAGGGTTGGCCTGGACGTCCTCCACCTGTAGTCATAGAAGCACCTCCGTTGGATCTGTCGTCAGACGATTGGTTTGAAACCCGTTCTGCGGTTGGCATCGCTGAGCCGTTGCTAGCTGCGGCTCTGACATCGGTGTCGAGGACGGCAGTGGATGTCGCCGAGCGGGGTGCGCTCGATGTCCGCGTATCTTCGCCGTAGGCCATGCGCCGAGCGCTATCTTGGCTGCTGGCTGCGCTGCCGTTGGTGGCAAATTGCGATCGCCCTAAAGCCCACTGGCTAGCGGGTTCTGGCTCGTTAGGCAATTCTTCGAGATAAGACTGCACCGCTTCATCAGCAAAATAGTCTTTGAGCGAGGCGCGCTGGTCGGCGAGGTCGCGAAACTGGGGAAACACCTCGGTTTGCAGCCACTGCTCGGCATAGAGACACAGCCCCGGCAGTAAATCGGGTGAGCCTTGGGAATGCTCGCGGATAAAGGCGATCGACTCGTATTCTTGGCTGAGTTCGAGGGCGCGGCTGGCCTCTTCTGTTTGCCCCAGCAGCAGGGCGCAGATTGCCTGCTCTAGGTGAATATCTTGCCGCGAACCTAGGCGCACAAGCATCAGCTTGGCCCGGCGGATCAGCGCTGGCTGCCCTTCGGCAAAGCCCCGGGCCAGCAACGCATAGACGGCCAAATAGGTTGCTACGGCCGATGGGCGGCGGGCTTCAGATTCAAACAGCCCGTGCTGCTCACCCACGGTCAAGTAGCTGCGCAGTTGTTGGATAAACCGGAGAAAATCATCGACGCTCAGCCCCGA